>JAAZBR010000109.1 GCA_012513735.1 Clostridiales bacterium
CCCGGGTGGTGGATCTGACTGCTGTGACGGACGGCATTGGCAAAGAGGATTTGCAGGGGCTGGACATCCGCTCCGGAGAATTTGTGCTGCTGAAAACGCGCAACTCCGCCGGCGACCGCAGCAGCCCCCACTTCATCTACTTGAAGGAGGATGGCGCCCGGTACCTGGCCTCCCTGGGCCTGCCCGGCGTGGGCATCGATGCCCTGGGCATCGAGCGGGATCAGCCCGGCCACCCCACCCACCTGATCCTGATGAACAGCGGCGCCCTGATTGTGGAAGGGTTGGCGTTGCACGATGTGTCCCCCGGCCGCTACCTGATGATAGCGCTGCCGCTGAAGATCCGCGATGCCGACGGCGCGCCTGCCCGCGTGGTGCTGATCGAAGGTGATCTGGCCAGTCTGATGGGTTGAGCACCCGAAATCTGCAAAGACGGGCTCAAAGCGGCCGAAAAGGCTGCTTGAAAGGGTATTTTGGTTCTGTTACAGTAGTCAAGGCGCTTCCGGAGTTTATTCTAAGGAGAATGTTTTAAATGAAAAAGTTTATCGAGGAGTTCAAGGCCTTCGCCCTCAAGGGCAATGTCATGGACATGGCGGTCGGCGTCATCATCGGTGCCGCCTTCGGCAAGATCGTGACCAGCCTGGTCAACGACATCTTCATGCCCATTCTGAGCCTGGTGACGGGCGGCATGAACGTGTCCGGCCTGTTTGTGCAACTGGGTAAGAGCGATGTGGCCTACGCCAGCGTGGATGCCGCCAAGGAAGCCGGTGTGGCCACCCTTAACTACGGCATGTTCATCCAGACGGTGATCGATTTCGTGCTCATGGCGCTGTGCATCTTCCTGTTTGTGAAGGCCATCGGCAAGCTGCGCAGGAAGCAGGAGGCCGCCCCCGCGCCGGATCCCCGCCTGTGCCCCTTCTGCAGACAGCCTGTGGCCGACGAAGCCACCCGCTGCCCCCACTGCACCAGCGAGCTGCCTGCGCAAAAGTTGGCTTAGAATACTGATACTCCTTTCAAACGGTAACGCATCGTCGCACTGGTGTTTTTGCCTCCCTGCTGTGTCGGCTGTTCGGTCGGCGTAGTTCTACTGCGCCTTCCTCATCTGCTCCTTGCAACGGAGCAAAACCCCACACCGCTTTGGATGCGTTGCCGTTTTACATGAGTATAAGGATCGCTGTTATGGAAGCTGCGGCGGGGCATGCTCTGCTGCGGCTGTTTCTTTGAACATTTTTCGGGAGGAGGAACAGATGGCACATTCATTGCCGTATCAGCATTGGTTTTGGGATTTTGACGGCACCCTGTACAACAGCTACCCTGCGATAGCGGGCTTCTTTTTGCAGGCGCTACGCTTGCTGGGCAGGGAGGCGGAGCCTGATCATATTACGCGCCTGATGAAGGATCGCCTGGGCACTGCTGTTCGCCATTTCGCCGGCGAAGCCGGAGAAGACCGGCTGCTGCAAACCTTCCGGGATCTGGAGGCGGAAGCGGGTCTTCAGGACATCCACCCCTATGCCGGGGCAGAGGAGGCGCTGCGCACCATCGCTGCCCGGGGCGGCACCCACTACCTGTACACCCATCGGGATCGTTCGGCCGTGGACGCCCTCAGGCGGGATGGGCTGTGGCCGCTGTTTGCCGATGCCGTCACCGGGGAGGACGGTTTCCCCTCCAAGCCGGCCCCCGAGGCGCTGCTTCACCTGATGAACAAGCATGGCCTGTCCGCTGCAGATTGCGTGATGGTGGGTGACCGGCCCATTGACCTGGATAGCGGGCGCAATGCCGGCATGGCCGGTCTGCTGTTTGACCCGGAGGGTTATTTCCCACAGACTGCCTGTGCCGCCCGCTTTCAAAGCTTTCCGCAAATGCTGACCTGGTTGCAGACGGCTCAGTGAATGCCCAACCACAAGAACACATGTGCTTTGCGGACTTATTTGAACCGGACATGGGATGGATTGATTTATTGAACATTATCGGATAAAATGTTCTGTATTCTGGGAAGGAGGCGCGTATGCCGATTGCCTGGGTCACCGGTGCATCCAGCGGGCTGGGGAAGCACATCTTTGAAGCCTTACAGCAGGATGGTTGGCAGGTGGTGGGCGGCGCCCGTTCTTTTCAGGAGAGGCAGGGGGGCGCTGCGCTCTGCCTGCCTCTGGATGTTACCCGGGAGGACAGCGCCCAGCGCTTTGTGCAGCAGGCCATGGCGGCTTTCGGTCCGCCTGATGCCCTTGTCAACGCGGCGGGCGTGCTGATTACCGGTGCCTGCGAGGATTACAGCGATGGCGAGCTAAAGCAGGTGCTGTCAGTCAACTTTCTGGGTATGGCGCGTATGGTGCGCCTGACCCTGCCGCTGATGCGTGCCAAAGGGCAGGGCCGCATCGTCAATCTGTCCAGCATCAACGGCCTGCTGGCCACGCCCTTTCAGGGGGCGTATACGGCCAGCAAGCATGCCATGGAGGGGTACAGCGAGGCCCTGTCTATGGAGGTGGCTCCCCACGGCATTCAGGTGATGATTGTGGAGCCGGGGGATCACCGGGGAGGGCAGGACAAGTACCGCGCCCACGCGGCCGAGGCCGGTGCTGACTATGCCAAGGACTGTGCCCATGCCCGGGCGGCCATCGCCCGGGATGAGGCCCGGGGCTCCGACCCGGCATTGCTGGGCAAAAAGGTAGCCCGTGCCATGAAAAAGCGGCACATGCCCCTGCGGCTTCAGGTGGTCAAGCTTAGCGAGCGCATGGCGGTATTGCTGCACGATCTGCTGCCCGGACGGCTGTTTACCCGTTTTCTGTCGGCCTACTATGGTGTTGGCAGGCGCTGATGCAGGCGCTCCTTAGCGCCTCTTTGTGTGCTGTTGCCCATCCGTCTGTCCCTCTTGTTGCGTCGTCTATGTCGCTCCATGACCAGAAGTGCTTGGTCCCCGGAGCTTTGAAGGAGGATCCCTTTGCCACGCATTGATATTATCGCCCGCAGCAACGCGCTGCGCAGCGACAAGACCATGAAGAACCTCTTTGAAATTTCCTGCTCGGATGAACAGCTCATTGCCGCCCGCTGGCTGGAAGGCGACCAGGAGAAGTCGTTGGATTTCGGGCAGTATCGCAAGCTGGCGCTGGACTACGGAGCCTTCCTGCGTAAGACCATTGGCCCGGAGGGTCGGGGCCGCTATGTGGCGATCCAAATGGATACCTGCTGGCAATGGTTTCCCACCTTCTGGGGGCTGATGATGGCGGGCTGCCAGGCCATTCTGCTGGATGCCAACCTGAATGATGAAATGACCGCCTACATGCTGGAGCAGGCGGGAGCTGTGGCGCTGATTACCAGGCAACGCCGGGCGTTGCCCGATGCCTACCAGCAGGTGCTGCATACGGACCTGTTCGCTGCCCCGCCCCAGGAGGGGTTTGAACCCAGCTTCGGCAGCCAGGTGGCGTTGTGCACCAGCGGCACCACGGCCACCAGCCGTATCTTTGTATACGATGAAGAGGCCATCTGCAATCAGGTGCTCAACAGCGAATTGCTGTACAAAGCCAATCGCCGCATTCTCTCCGGTGAGCCGGAGCGGTCTTTGGCCTTTTTGCCTTTCCATCATGTATTCGGCTTCATGGTCAACCTGCTGTGGAGCAATTTTGTCGGTTATGAGACCATCTTCATCAAGGACCGGGCGCCGGAGACCATTTTGGGCACTGCCCGCCGCTTCAAAATGACCTTCATGTGTGCGGTGCCCCTGCTGGCCAACAGCCTGTCGGTGTCCCTGGGCAAGAAGGTGGCCCAGCAGGGAGCCAGGAAGCGGGCTATGTTCAAATTCGCCCGCTGGCTCAGCCTGATGCTGCAGCGCATCAACCCCACCTTTGGTTTGGATTTCGCCCGCAACGTGCTGTTTAAGGATGTGGTCAGCCAAATTTTGGGCCCCGATGTCAAGTGCATTATTCTGGGTGGCAGTCATACGCCTGAAGAGCATATGCGCACCATTTCCGCCCTGGGCTATTATACCGTTTCGGGCTTTGGCATGACGGAGACTGCCATCACCTCGGTGGAAACCAGCATGCACCTGAAAAGCCGCACCTCGGGCTCGGTGGGACGCCCCCTCAGTTCAGCGGAATACCGCGTGCAGTCGGACGGAAAGCGCTCCAACAGCGGCGAGATGTTCATCCGCGGCAAGACGCTGCACACCGGCCGCCTGCAGGATGGCCGGCTGATCGGCCCTGCCACTGACAAGGAGGGCTGGTACCCCACAGGGGACATTGTGCGCCTGGAAAAGGGCATGCGCATGTTCGTCGAGGGCCGCAGCAAAGATGTCATTATCAACGAGTCGGGGGAGAACGTCTACCCCGATGAACTGGAAGACAGCTTCGGCGTGCTGGAGGGCGTGGATCAATATTGCGTGCTGGGTATTAAAAGCACCGGCACCAGCCGCTTAAGCCGCCTGAGCCGTCGCCGCCATGCCAACCCGGATTATGAGGACATCACCTTGGTGCTCAGCGTGGGTGACCGATACCGCGATGATGCCTTCCTGACCAGTCTGATGCGTCAGGTGGTGCAGCTCAACAACAGGCTGCCGGTGTTGAAGCGCATCACCCGGGTGCTGGCCACGCCGGACCGTTTTCAGACCGCCAGCGGCATCAAGGTCAAACGCCTGGCGCTGAAGGACATGCTGGAAAACAACCGCATGGCCTACCGTGACCTGGACCTGAAAACCGGCGTCGGCCCCCTGCAGGAGACCTCGCCCATCATCAACGAGGAAGCTGCCCCGCGGGACCTGCCGGCAGACGAGATTCGTCAGAAGGTGCGCCGGGTATTTGCCGAAACCCTGCAGATGGACCCCAACACCATTGACGACAATGCCCACTTCATTAACGACCTGGGTGGCGACAGCCTGCAGGTGCTGAGTATCTCCCTCAAGGTGGAGGAGCTGTTCAGCGTGCTGATCCCGGTCGAGGAGTACACCCAGTGCACCAGCGTCAATGAGCTGAGCGCCCTGCTGCAGGAGAAGCTGTCCGGCACCTCCGAGAAGAAGCAGGAGGAACGCAAGCCAGGAGCGGTGCAGCCTATCACGGACTTCACCCTCAGCCCTGAATACCAGGAGTTTTATGCCCGCCAGCAGGCGCTGCTGGGCAGCGGTATGGAGAATCCTTATTTTGTGGCCCATGATTCGCCGTTGACCAACACCAGCATGATGGATGGGCACAAGGTGCTCAACTTTGGCAGTTACAACTATACGGGCATGAGCGGCCGCAAAGAAGTGCAGGAGGCCGCCAAGGCCGCCATCGACAAATACGGCACCTCGGCCTCGGGCAGCCGCCTGCTGGCCGGTGAAAAAAGCCTGTACCAGGAGTTGGAGCGGGAGCTGGCCGCCTGGAAAAACGCTGAGGCGGCCTTGGTGCTGGTGGGCGGACACTCCACCAACGTCACCTTTGTGGGCAATTTCTGCG
>JAAZBR010000110.1 GCA_012513735.1 Clostridiales bacterium
CAGGCCAAGGGCCTCGCCGTTATCTATCACAGCCGCCCCGGCATATCCCAGGCCGCAGGTGGTCAGCAGGCCGGCAAAAAACTGCTTCAAAAAACCACGCACCCCATCCTCGGTGTATAGGGCAGGGCTGCGCAGCCCTGTTTTGGAGTTGAAGGAAACGGCTTTTCCCTTGTACTTCATCCAGGGAATATCCAGCCCCCGGTCGGCCACCACAGTCAGTTCCAGCCCCTGGCCATTGTACAGGTCAAAGGCACGCATGCCCCGGGCCGGGCCGTCGTTGAATGTATAGTCCTTGAATCCTGCGATGGTGTTCAGATCGCCAACCCGCTGGCGCATGGTTTGTTCCTGGGACTTTTTCATGCAAACCTCCTGATATTCAGCGCCGGGGTCATCCCCGGCACCCTATTGTTGTACAGCATGTAGATTGTAGCCCCGCCATGGTGCGTTGTCAAATATGTCCCTGAATCATCCATTGTCTACAGGGGGACGAAGTGGTATAATACGCCCAACAAATAAATTCAGCATGAGGAGATCAACATGAAAAAAATGGTGTTTGCGCTGTGCTTTGGCAACCGTGGCTTCATGCCGGGCGAGCTGATTCTGGGCGCCCGCGATGAGATGGTCAAGGCCGTAACCGATGCCGGGTACGACTACCTGATCATGGATGCTGACGCCACTCGCTTCGGCGCGGTGGAGACCCGTGATGAAGGGCTGCTGTACGCCAAATGGCTTAAACAGCATGAGGGACAGTACGATGGCGTGATTTTCTGCATGCCCATCTTCGTCGATGAAAACGGCGCCATCAACGCGCTGCAGGATGCGGGCGTGCCGATTTTGATGCAGGCATACCCTGATGAGATTGGCAAGATGGATTTCAAGTACCGCCGGGATGCTTATTGCGGCAAGTTCTCGGTGACCGACGTGTTCAGCCAGTACAAGGTGCCCTTCACTGTGCTCAAGCCCCACGTAGTGCATCCCCTGACCCCCGCATTCCGCCAGAACCTGGACGATTTTGCGGCCATCTGCCGGGTGGTCAACGGCATGAAGCGCTTCAACCTGGGCTGCATCGGCGCTCGCACCACAGCCTTCAAAACCGTGCGCTTTGACGAGATCACCCTGCAGAAGTACGGTATCAACGTGGAATCATTCGACCTGTCCGAGCTGATTTGCAAGGTAAAGGAAATGGATGACCATGCGCCCGGCGTGCAGGAAAAGCTGGCCATGCTGCGCAACTATACCGATTTTTCCGGCGTGCCGGAGGTAAATGTCCACACCATCGCCAAGGTAGGCGTGGTGATCGACGAGTATATCCGCGACTATCATCTGGATGCTATTGCGCTGCGTTGCTGGAACGAGATGGAGACCTATCTGCGGGTGTGCCCCTGCGCGCTGCTGGGCGAGCTGAATGACCGGGGGATCGCAGCCTCCTGTGAGATCGACGTCTGCTCCGCCATTACCATGCGGGCCATGCAGTTGGCCAGCCAGGCCCCTGCCACTGTGCTTGACTGGAACAACAACTACGGCGATGACGAGGATAAGGTAGTGCTGTTCCACTGCGGCCCTGTGGCCCAGTCCCTGATGAAGGAAAAGGGCAAGGTCACAGAGCACAAAATGTTTGCCAAGAACGATCCCGGCTCCGGCTGGGGCACCAATGAAGGCCGGCTGGCTGCCTTCCCCATGACCTATTCCAACTGTAAAACAGAAGAAGGCTTGCTGACCGTCTATGTGTCCGAGGGGCGAATTACCGATGATCCGATCGAAGACGGGTACTTCGGCTGCGCCGGCGTTGCGCAGATCGACCACCTGCAGGACAAGCTGATCCGTCTGGCGAGAGGCGGGTTCAAGCACCACACCTCCATTGCCAAGGGGCATCTGAAGGCTATCCTGGAGGAGGCATTCACCACCTATCTGGGCTACGACCTGGTGCAGATCGACTGAGCAATCGCAAAAGGCGGGAAAGGGGAGCCCCAGTGATCAGTTTGGGCGTTGACATCGGGGGGACAGGCGCCAAGTGCGTTGCCTTCCGGGAGAACGGACAGCAGGTGGCTATCAGCTACCTGGAATACCCCACCCCGGTGGGAAGCACGGATCTGGATCCGCGGTTGCTGAGGGATGTGGCCTTTCAGGTCATTGCAGACTGTGTTCAGGTGCTTCCCCGGGGGGAAGAGGTGGCGGCCGTCACAGTATCCTCCTTTGGCGAGTCCTTTGTGCCCATTGATGAACAGGGGGAGCCGCTGACCAACATCATCATGTACTTCGCCGATACCCAAAGCGGCGAGTTTGATGACCTGGTCAGGCGCGTGGGCGCTGAAACCTTTATGCGCATCACCCGCACCAAGCCGGATGCCTTTTACTCTCTTTCCAAAATGCTGCATACCCGCCGGGTGGCCTCCCGCCCGGTATGGAAGTATCTGCTGATCTCCGGCTATCTGTGTTACTGCCTGTCGGGAGAGACGGCGCTGGATGTATCCCTGGCCTGCCGGACGCTGCTGTATGATGTCAATCGGCGGGATTGGTCGGATGAACTGCTGGCTGCCTCCGGCTTCCGGCGGGATCAGATGCCCACTGTGCTGCCCGCCGGCACCCCCCTGGGGCCCCTGCTGCCCGATGTAGCCATCCGCCTGGGGCTGCCAAAGAGCACCAAGGTGGTGATCGGCGCCCATGATCAGGTGGTCAATGCCCTGGCTTGCGGCGTAGCCCGGACGGGAGACGCGGCGGATGTATCGGGTACGACGGAGAGCATTGCGCCGCTGTATGACGCCATTCCCGAAGGCTTTGACTTTCAGCGCAGCAACTATGCCGGTGTGCCCTATCTGGATAGCCCGGGTTATGTGACCTATGCCTACAACATGTCAGGCGGCGCCGTGGTGCGCTGGTACCGGGACAGCCTGGCCGCCCACCTGGGGGACCAGGCCAGGGCAGAGGGGATCAGCATCTACGACCTGCTGAACCGCATGTGCCCCAGGGAGCCCGGCAAGCTGCTGCTTCTGCCCTATCTGCAAGGCCTGGGTGGCACGCCCGACATGCAGCCCCAGGCACGGGGCCTGCTCTACGGCCTGGCCATGGACACCAGGGCGGAGGACATCTACCGGGCCATCCTGGAGGGGCTCAGCTTTGAAATGGCCATCAACCTGGAGTCGCTGGCCCGGTTTGACATTGTGCCTACGCGTCTGTTTGCCTGTGGCGGGGGGGCGCGTTCTCCAATCTGGCTGCAGATTAAGGCGGACGTATGGAACCGGGAAGTCATCCCTGTGCTGTCGGCAGAGACAGGGGCTCTGGGCAGCGCCATATTGGGCTTTGCGGCGGTGCAGGGGCGCAGCGATATGCTGACGTTGGCCAAGGGCTTTGTGCGGCACGGCCAGCCCGTGCTGCCCAACCCCGAGTACGCCGCCTTTTACGCGCAGCAACTGCAGCGCTTCCGCAACCTGCGTACGCTGCTGTTGGAAGAACTCAATCATAAGGAGAAGACATACGCATGACCACCCAACAAATTGTGAAGAAAGCATTTGAACTGGGGCTGGTGATCCCGGCCTTCAACATCCCCTACCTGCCCATGATGGAGCCTGTTGCCAATGCCGTCGCTGATGAAAACGCCGTGGCGATGATTCAGGTGGCGCGGCTGGAATGGGAGAAGTTTGAGTCCCGCAGCCTGGAGCATGTGGCCGAGGAATACGCAAAACATCAGAAGCCGGGACATACCTTGCTGCACCTGGATCATGTGCCCGTGATCGATGAGGACCACCTGGAGGTGGACTATATGGCCATCCTGGAGCGGGCCATCAAGGCCGGCTACAAGTCGGTGATGGTAGATGCCTCCCGCCTATCGCTGGAGGGCAACATCGAAGCGACTGCCAGGGCCGCCCAGCTTGCCCATGCCGCCGGGTTGCCCATCGAGGCGGAGCTGGGTGCCGTCATGGGCCATGAGACCAGCCAGCAGGCCATCCCCTATGAGGAGATCTTCCGCAAGAAGATGGGCTTTACCGACACCCAGGAGGCCGTGCGCTTCGTGAAGGAAACCGGATGCGACTGGCTGAGCGTAGCGGTGGGCAGCGTGCACGGCGCTATTGCCGATGGCCTGAAGGACCAGAAAAAGCCCACGGCTAAGCTGGATGTGCAGCACATCGCGGCCCTGCGGGAGGCTCTGGGCATTCCGTTGGTGCTGCACGGTGGCTCGGGCATCGACCAGCAGTACATCAGCCAGGGTGTTGCGGCGGGCATTGCCAAAATCAATGTGGGCACCGAGATCCGGCAGCCCTATGAGCGCAAAATCGCAGAAAACGGCAGCGTGGCGGAGGCCCAGGACGTTGTGTATCGCCGCACGGTGGAGCTGATCCGTGATTTCCTGCACGTGAAGGACAGCGCAGCCCGCCTGATGTCATAAGGCCGTTTTCAGGTGGCAACACAGGCTGTGTTGCCACCGTCAGACGGCGTCCGTGGCGACATTGCGCTGCAGACTGGTAATACCATTTGTTTCAGGAGATCTGTATCTGCGTTTGGTTTGTCGTTGTCTGTACTGTCACAGGATGCCTGTGGTTTGACTTTTTTGTTGACGTGGGAAACACATCGTGCTATGCTTATTTGTAGGACATGCAATAACCTCAACTCTCATTGAATCATGCGGCCGGGCGAGCCGGTCGATGAAATATCCCCATTATAAAAGGAGGAACCTCTATCCCATGAAGAAGCTATTGTCCCTGATGATGGTGCTGTGCCTGTTGCTGGGCGCCACCGCTGCCCTGGCCGAGGCCGACAAGAAGGAACTGGACATCCGTGCCCTGATTTGGAAGTATGACGACACCTATGGCTCCACCGTCCGCGCCGGCATGGAGAACTGGGTCAAGGAGTATGAGAAGGAACTGGGCCTGAAGATCAACTTCAAGATGTATGACGCAGCGGATGACATGGCCAAACAGATTGAGCAGGCTACCATCCTGACCTCCGAGAAGCCGGACTTTGTCATCATCAACCTGGCGGAAGTCACCAACGGCCAGGTGCTGGTGGACATGTTCAAGCAGGCGGACATCCCCTTCCTGTTCTACAACAAGCAGCCTTCCGAGGATACCGTCCAGTCCGTGCTGGTGGACACCGGCACCATCTTCATCGGCACCCTGGCCCGCCAGGCCGGCGACATGCAGGGCGAGATCCTGGC
>JAAZBR010000111.1 GCA_012513735.1 Clostridiales bacterium
AAGAAGAACCGCAAGTTCTATGGCTGTGAAAAGTATCCGGATTGCGATTTTGTGTCTTGGGAGCGGCCTGTCAGCAAGCGCTGCCCCAGCTGCGGCAGCCTGATGGTGATCAAGCCGCGAAAAACAGGTGCCATGCTTCTGTGCACCAATGAAACCTGCCGGCACAGCGAGCCCTATGAGCAGCCGGAGGAAAGCGAGGATGCCTGAACTGCGCGCCATCGTTGTAGGGGCCGGGCTTGCCGGTTGCGAGGCGGCATGGCAACTGCTTCGGCAGGGGATCGGGGTCACCCTGTATGACATGAAGCCGCAGAAGAAATCCCCTGCCCACCAGAGCGACTTGTTTGCGGAGCTGGTGTGCTCCAATTCTTTCCGTTCCGACCGGTTGCATAACGCCGTGGGTCTGCTGAAGGAAGAGATGCGGCGCATGGGCAGCCTGGTGATGGAGGCGGCCGATGCATCCCGGGTACCCGCCGGGGGCGCCTTGGCAGTGGATCGGGATCGGTTTTCTGGCTACATCACCCGGGCGCTGACCGGACATCCCCTACTGAACCATGTATCAGAAGAGGTGACGGCCCTGCCGGAGGCGCCTGTCATTATCGCCACCGGCCCCTTAACGTCCGAGGCCCTCAGCCAGCGCATCGCGGCGCTGCCCGAGGTGAAGGCGCTGCACTTCTACGATGCGGCGGCACCTATTGTCACCAAGGAGTCCATTGACATGGACAAAGCATTTACCGCCTCGCGCTATGGCAGGGGAGAGGACTACATCAACTGCCCCATGGATGAGGCGGAGTACCGTGCCTTTCACCAGGCGCTGGTGACGGCGCAGACGGTGTCGGTGCACGGCTTTGAAGAAAGCAAGGTATTTGAGGGCTGTATGCCGGTGGAGAGTCTGGCCAGGCGGGGCAATATGGCCCTGGCCTTCGGCCCCCTGAAGCCGGTGGGGCTGACAGATCCGCGCACAGGTCGCCGGCCTTATGCCGTGCTGCAGCTCAGGCAGGATGACGCAGCAGACACGCTGTACAACCTGGTGGGCTTTCAAACCCGGCTGACCTTTCCTGAGCAAAGGCGCGTGTTCGGTATGATCCCGGGCCTGGAAGGGGCGGAGTTTGCCCGCTACGGCGTCATGCACAGGAACACATTCCTGCACGCCCCCGATCTGCTGGACGGCCAGTTTCAGGTGAAATCCAAGCAGGGGATGTATTTTGCCGGACAGATGACCGGCGTGGAGGGCTATGTGGAAAGTGCCGCCAGCGGCCTGCTTGCGGGTTTCCATCTGGCCAGGCAATTGCGCGGACTCATGCCCGTCGCCTTCAGCGATCAGACCGCCCTGGGTGCGCTGGGGCGCTATGTATCCACCCCCAACCGGAATTATCAACCCATGCATATCAGCTTTGGTCTGATGGCGCCGCTGAAGGAACGGGTGAAAAACAAGGAACAGCGTAACCTGCGCATTGCCGAGCGGGCGCTTCAACAAGTGGACGCCATTTTGGCACAGGCGAACGCCTGAAGGGAGTAGACATGGAACTGAGAGGTACAACCATCTGCGCTGTGCAGCGGGAAGGCAAGGTGGCCATTGCGGGAGATGGGCAGGTCACCATGGGACAGTCCACTATCTTTAAGCACAGCGCCCGCAAGGTGCGGCGCATCTATCACGACAAGGTGGCAGTGGGCTTTGCAGGCTCCGTTGCCGATGCGTTCACACTGAGCGATCGCTTCGAGGAAAAGCTGACTCAGTTTGGCGGCAACCTGGAGCGGGCAGCTGTGGACCTTGCCCAGGACTGGCGGGGAGACAAGGTGCTGCGCAAGCTGGAGGCCATGCTGATCGCCGCCAATGAAAGCGAGCTGCTGATCATCTCCGGAAACGGCGAGGTCATCAAGCCTGATGACGGCGTGTGTGCCATCGGATCAGGCGGCAACTATGCCCTGGCGGCCGCCCGCGCACTGGTGCAGAACACCGACCTCAGCGCCCATGAGATTGCAGAAAAGGCGTTGCACATCGCCGCCGGCATCTGTGTGTTCACCAACGACAACATCGTGGTGGAGGATCTATGAACCAAGAATTGACACCCCGCGAGGTGGTCAGGGAGCTGGACCGCTACATTGTGGGGCAGAACGAGGCCAAGCGCATGGTGGCCATTGCGCTGCGCAACCGCTACCGCCGCTCCCGGGTCTCCGATGAAATGCGGGAGGAAATTTATCCCAAAAATATCCTGATGATCGGCCCCACGGGCGTGGGCAAGACGGAGATTGCACGCCGCCTGGCCAAGCTGGTCAATGCGCCCTTTGTGAAGGTGGAGGCCACTAAGTTTACCGAGGTGGGTTATGTGGGGCGCGATGTAGAGGGCATCATCCGAGATCTGGTGGAGAATGCTATCCGCATGGTGAAGGAGGAGCACGCTGCCCGGGTGAAAACCCGCGCTGAGGTGCTGGCCGAGGACAGGCTGGTCAGCCTGCTGGTAGACCCCGCTCGCAAGCCGGCACGCAATCCCATTGATGTGCTGCTGGGTGCCCGCAACAAAGAGCCTGAGCCTACCGAGGAAGAAAAGCAGCGGCTTTCGGGCCGCAGAGCCGATATCCTGCAGCAACTGCGTGAAGGCAAGCTGGAGGAACAGGAGCTGGATATCGAGGTGGAAGAGGCCGCACCCCAACTGGAAGTGGGCGGCAACGCCATCAACATTGGGGACATGATGGGCGGCATGATGCCCAAGCGCACCAAGCTGCGTCACGTCAAGGTGAAGGAGGCACGCCGCATCCTGATCAGCGAGGAAGAGGAGAAGCTGATCGACCAGGATGCCGTGAAGGAAGAGGCGCTGCGCCGTGCCGAGCAGAACGGCATTGTGTTCATTGATGAGATCGACAAGATTGCCGGCCGCTCATCAGGCCAGGGACCGGACGTGTCCCGGGAAGGGGTGCAGCGGGATATTCTGCCCATTGTGGAGGGCAGCGTGGTCAACACCAAGCATGGGTCTGTCCGCACGGATTTCATGCTGTTCATTGCCGCCGGTGCCTTTCATGTAGCCAAGGTTAGCGACCTGATTCCGGAGCTGCAGGGGCGTTTTCCCGTGCATGTCACGTTGGACAGTCTCACCCGGGATGACTTTGTACGCATCCTGACCCAGCCGGACAATGCCATTACCCGCCAGTACGCTGCCCTGCTGGAGGTGGACAAGGTGTACCTGTCCTTTGAAGAGGAAGCCCTGTCTGCATTGGCGGACGCTGCCTGCAACGCCAACGACCAGGGAGAGAATATCGGCGCCAGGCGCCTGCATGCGGTGTTTGAGGAGTTGCTGGAGGACATCTCCTTCAACGCAGGCGGGGAGGACATGCCTGAGGTGCGGCTTACCATCACCGCCGACTATGTGCGCAGCCACGTGAAGGCGGCCAAGAAGACCGATCTGAACCGATACATCCTGTAACCCTTGTAACCACGTCATACCTAGCGCCCGCTGTAATCGTGGGTCACGGTTTACACATGAACGTCCTTGGCATAATCATCCCAGTCCTTCTTTTTTCTTTTTAGAGGCTACATATTGCTCAGTACTGTTTCCAGACAATCAGTGTTCATACAGACTCGGAAACGCTTGCGTGGGCCGGAAGCCTTTTCGAATCTCGTATCTGCCCGAATGATGTTGAGTGCCGTCCGCTTGAGCACCGCCAGATTTCGGGGGTCATTCTCAATGGTTATTCAACGTGGACAGCCAATAATCCTTTTGGTTATTTAAACTATTTGGGGGCGTTTCCGAACTGTAATGCATTCATTATCCTCGGTTTTTAAGACTTAAGGGCTTCATGCGTAAGCTGTGGACGTAAGCTGTGGATCATATCTAGAAACTGTTGACAGTGTATGTATCGAGTGTTATGATCTGTCGGAAATCCGACGAAAACGATCGGGATTGGAGCGGAGGTGATCCGGTGAAGCTGTCGACCCGTGGCCAGTATGCGCTGCATGCCATGGTTTTTCTGGCACAAAAGGCCCAGGAAGGGCCGCAGCCCCTTCGCACTATTGCGGAGGCTGGCCTGCCGGAGCAGTATCTGGAACAGCTTTTGGGTGCGTTGCGCCGGGGCGGCCTGGTGACCACCATACGGGGAGCCGCCGGTGGGTATCAGATTGCACGACCATTGGAGGAAATCACCGTAGCCAGTATCCTGGAAAGCACGGAGGGCCCCCTCAACCTGTCAGAGTGCGCGACGGATCAGGCCTGCTGCCCCAAGAGCAGCGCTTGCATTACCCGGGATGTATGGTTGTACCTGACAGATAATATCAACAGCCTGCTGCAGGGTATCACCCTGCAGGATGTTTTGCATAACAAGCCCTACGGGGTGAAGGAGCATCAATCGTATGAACCGCGTTTATCTTGATAACGCAGCCACTACACCAGTGTCTGAGGCCGTGCTGGAGAAGATGCTGCCCTACTTCCGGCAGCAGTACGGCAACGCTTCCAGCGTCTACCAAACCGGGCGTGAAGCCCGCCGCGCCATTGATGAGGCCCGCCGCCAGGCGGCAGCCGCCATCAACGCAAAGCCGGCAGAGGTGTACTTTACCGGCGGCGGCTCGGAGAGCGACAACTGGGCCATCAAAGGCGCTGCCTTTGCACGCCGCGACAAGGGAAATCACATCATCACCACCAGCATTGAGCACCACGCCGTGCTGCATACCTGCCAGTGGCTGGAGAAGCAGGGCTTTGAAGTCACGTACCTTCCGGTGGATGAATACGGCCGCGTCACGGCGCAACAGGTGGAACAGGCTATCACGGACCGCACGATCTTGCTGAGCATCATGGCGGCCAACAACGAAATCGGCACCCTGGAGCCCATTGCTGATATTGCCAAAGTGGCGCATGAACACAAGGTGCTGTTTCACACTGACGCGGTGCAGGCGTTCGGCAGTGTGCCGGTGGATGTGGAAGCCTGGGGTGTGGACATGCTGACGCTGTCTGCCCACAAGTTTCATGGCCCCAAGGGCGTTGGTCTGTTGTACATTCGTCAGGGGACACGACTGGACAACCTGGTTCATGGCGGTGCGCAGGAGCGGGGCCGGCGTGCGGGTACAGAAAACCTGGCCGGTATCGTGGGCATGGCCCAGGCCATGGAGATTGCTGCCGCTAACCAGCAGGAGAACAGCAGGCGAATCAGCGCGCTGCGCGACCGACTGATCCAGGGCATTCTGCACAGCATACTGGATGTGCGCTTGAACGGGCATCCAGAGGACCGGTTGCCCGGCAACGTCAATGTATCCATCCGCTATATCGAGGGCGAGGCCATGCTGCTGCGTCTGGACCTGGCGGGCATTGCGGCCAGCAGCGGTTCGGCCTGCACCTCTGGCTCTCTGGATCCTTCCCACGTTCTGCTGGCTATTGGATTGCCCCACGAAATTGCCCATGGCAGCTTGCGCTTCTCCCTGTCCGATGAAAGCACACAGGCTGACGTGGATGCTGTGTTGACGTTGTTGCCCCCCATTGTGCAGACCCTGCGCGATATGTCACCCATCTATCCCAAGAAAGAGGTATAGGTATGTATTCTGAAAAGGTGCTGGACCATTTTGCAAACCCGCGCAATGTGGGTGAAATTTTGAAGGCCGACGGAGTCGGCACGGTTGGAAACGCCAAGTGCGGGGACATCATGCAGATGTACCTGAAAGTTGATAACGGCGTCATCACAGATGTAAAATTTAAAACCTTTGGCTGTGGTGCGGCCATCGCTACAAGCTCCATGGCGACTGAAATGGTCAAGGGAAAAACCATTGAGGAGGCGCTGCAGCTCACCAACAAGGCGGTGGCGGACGCACTGGACGGACTGCCCGCTCAGAAGGTACACTGTTCCTTGCTGGCAGAGGAAGCCATCCATGCCGCCATTGAGGACTACAAGAAGAACCACCCCCAGGACTAAGGAGAAGGCATGCCCGAAATTCGCGGCAACACCGACGGTATACGCAAAAGCTTTTTAGAGGAATTACAGGCGCTGTACGACTACCAGGTCGACGGCGACCTTTTCCTGCCCCCGGATCTGGCGGAGACGATGGCCGCCTACAGCGCCCGCATCAACCGTGAGATCTCGTTGTACATCTCCCGGGGCGGCGAGGTGCTGGATGTTTCCATAGGTTATCTGGACAACGTGGCGCTGGAGGAGATCCGCCTGCGCCGCAGCCAGGAGCGCTTGTCCATGGTGCGCTGTGTGCACACCCATCCGGGCGGCAGCGCCGAGCTGTCCGATGTGGACCTGACCGCCCTCAAAACCCTGTGGCTGGATGCCATGTGCGCCATTGGTGTAGATGGTCAAGGCAGAGTAACAGGTGTCAGCGCTGCCTTTCTGGGTGAACGTGTGAATGGTTCGCCCCAGCCCAAGGTATGGCCCACGGTGGCCCTGGAACAGATGCCCCAATGGGAGTGGCTGCAGCAGATTTTGCACAGCGATGCCGAGGTGTTGTTAGGCAGTGACCGGCTGCTGAACGAAAAAGAACGTGCCATTCTGGTGTCGACAGACAGCGAAAACTCACTGGACGAGCTGGCTGCGCTGGCCGAAAGCGCCGGCGCCGATGTGGTGGGTAAATACCTGCAGATACGCAGCAGCCCGGACCCTGCCACCTATGTAGGCAGCGGCAAGGCCGGTGAGCTGGCATTGGAAGCCCAGGCGCTGGAAGCTGATCTGCTGATTGTGGATGATGAACTGTCCAGCGCCCAGCAGGGACGTCTGGAAGAAATTGTCGGCCTGCGTGTGGTGGACCGGACAACGCTGATCCTGGACATTTTTGCGCTGAATGCTGTCACCAGCGAAGGCAAGCTTCAGGTGGAGCTGGCGCAGCTCAAATACCGCTCCAGCCACCTGAAGGGACAGGGGGTCGTCCTGTCCCGTCTGCTGGGTGGCATCGGCGTGCGCGGCCCGGGTGAAAGCAAGCTGGAGATGGACCGCCGACACATCCGCGAACGCATGAACCAGTTGAGCGGCGAGCTGAAGAAGATGGAGCGTCAGCGCGCTGTGCGCCGCAAGGGCCGGGACCGCAACGCCGTGCCGGTGGTGGCGTTGGTGGGGTATACAAACGCTGGCAAAAGCTCCCTGCTCAACCGGCTTTCAGGGGCAGATGTGCTGGTGAAGGACCAGCTGTTTGCCACATTGGATGCTGTCAACCGCCGTGTAGAGCTGCCGGATGGCGATGCCTTTGTGCTGGTGGACACGGTAGGGTTTATTAACAAGTTGCCCACCGACCTGATTGAGGCCTTTCATTCCACCCTGGAGGAAGCTACGCTGGCCGATGTGCTGGTTATTGTATCCGATGCCTCCTCGCCCGATCTGCTTGCCCAACGGCAGGTGGTGGAAACGGTGTTGGCCAAGCTGGAGGCACAGCACCAGCCTCGCATTGAGGTGCTGAACAAGTCGGACGTCGCGCCCCCCAGTGCTTACCAGGCCATTCCGGGCGCCCTGCATGTGTCTGCGGTGACCGGCCAGGGCATTGACAAGCTGCTGTCCGAAATTGCGCGTCAACTTCGCCTGCGGGAGCAGCCCTATTTGCTGCTGGTTCCTTTTTCGCAGTACAGTATGCTGAATGATCTGCGTTCCCTGGGCCGTGTGCTGAGTGAAGAACACCGCATGGATGGCACTTTGGTGCGCGCCATGCTGGACAAGTCAGCGTGGGGGCGTCTTTGCTCCAGGTATGAGGATTTGAAACCTCTGGAATCACAGGTGGAAGAAGAGGAGGAGGTATGATCAGAAGAATCGCTGCACTGGTTGTGACCCTCTTCCTGTTGCTGGCAGGCTTTGCACCTTCTGCTGCACAGGCAGACCCTGTGTGGCAGTTTCCGCTGGCCGCCAACCTGGTGGAGGACAGGGAGGGCTTGCTAATTGCCATCAATAAGGACAAGCGGCTGGAAGCTGGCTATGTTCCCTTCAACCTGGTGCCGCTTCAACTGCGGGCAGTCGGTAGGGGACATCAGCTGCGCCGGGAGGCCGCGGAGGCCCTGACCGCTATGTTTGCTGAGGCGGAGGCCGCGGGGTTCAAGCTGTATGTGAAAAGCGCCTATCGCAGCTATCAGACGCAGAGCTCCATGTACGCAAATCGCCTGGAAAAGTACCGGAAGGACGATGGGGTGGTGGCTGTGCCCGGCTCATCTGACCATCAGACGGGTCTGGGGGTGGACGTGCTCAACTATGCGTGGACTCAGAAGGACGGGATGACCCCCGCCTTTGGTGAGACCGAAGAGGCAAAGTGGATGGAGGCCAACTGTGCGCGCTTTGGCTTCATCATCCGTTACCTGCCGGAAAAGCAGGAGATCACGGGTATCATCTATGAGCCCTGGCATCTGCGCTACGTGGGGGAAGAGGTGGCAGCCTACATCATGGAGAACCGCTTGTCCCTTGAGGAGTTTGATGACCAGGTGGCCCAGGCCATCGCCAGCTATGAGGCGGCAGGGGGCGACTATGCGGCGCTGTGCCGCGAACTCAATGCCCTGCCAGTGCCCAAAAAGCTGGCTGAAACCGATGAGGAGGGGGATGGCGAGGTCTCCCTATTTTACCAAAAGAACCCCTGAGGAGTTGACATGAAGAAGCTATGGAGCGCCTTGCTTGCCCTGCTGCTTGCCTGCCAGATGATGGCGGGCCTGGCGGAAGAGCCGCCGGATATTGAGCTGCCGGAGGAAACACAGGGTCCCTCAGCAGAACCCACAGCTGCCCCAGGAGTGTCGTGGCTTGATATGGACGGCATCCTGTGTTTGGTCAACCGCGATAAAAAGATCACGAAGGCCTATGTGCCCGCAGACCTCATTACCCCTCGGGTGGCCACCCGCAAGAAGGGGATGGAGGAGAAGATCCTGCTGCGCCGGGAAGCGGCCCGGGCGCTGGAGGAGTTGTTTGCCGCAGCCCAGCGGGAGGCCAATCACATACTGTATGCGGCCAGCGGCTACCGTAGCTTTGGTATTCAGCAGCTTCTGTTCAACACCAAGGTGGAAGCCGTGGGCAGCAAGGAGGCCGCCCAGCGCACCGTGGCCCCTGCCGGCGCCAGCGAGCATCAGCTGGGCCTGGCCATGGACATCCAGTCGCCCAACCAGCTCAACCTGAATCGTGCCTTCGGCGACACTGAAGAGGGCAAATGGGTGGCAGAAAACGCCCAGCGCTTTGGCTTTATTATCCGCTATCAGAAGGACTGGACCAAGATCACCGGCTATGCCTACGAGCCCTGGCATATCCGTTATGTGGGTGTGGCCCATGCCAAGGCCATGCACGCCCTGCAGATCCCCATGGAAACGTATATCGAGCATATTGCTTCCTTGCCTGAATATGTGCTGCGTGGGGGTACCGACTACCTGTTTGTTGGCCTGGTGAGCGACCGGTTGGCGGAGAAGCCTGTTGTACAGAGCTTTCCTTCAGCACCCGAGGATGCCAATGCCGTTCTGCGGGCGGCCACGGTGCCGTATCTGCCGGAGGGTACCAGCTATGAGGCCGCTCTGTGGGCGGTATACCCCACGCCGCGGCCCACAGCCGGCCCCCGTGTGGATCTTGATGAGGAGACCTCCCTGTTCTCCTCCAGTGCCGGTGACATCGCTGATTGACAAGCTGCGGCGTGCGCAGCCCATCAGGCAACCGGCGGTCAGGAGGGATACGGACGGCTGTCTTGTTCGCATATACGATCACGCCTGTGGGGAGTTTCCGGCCCAGGTTCTGACTAAGGAAAACCTACGCCTGATGACCGGTACGGATGCTCCGCGGGATATCGCCCCCGGGGAGCTGCTTTTTCTGGATACCGAGACCACCGGCCTGCAGGGGGGCGCGGGTACCGTGGCGTTTCTGGTGGGCCTGGGACAGTTTGAGCAGGACCGGTTTCAAGTGCGGCAGTACCTGATGCGGGACTATGATGAGGAACCCTATCTGCTAGGCGCGGTGCTGCAAGCGCTGAGCCAGGCAGGCATGGTGATCACCTTCAATGGCGCTTCCTTTGACATACCGCTGCTGGAGAGCCGCTTGGTGATGAACCGTCTGCGCATGTCCCAGCCTGTCCCTGCCCATGTGGATCTGCTGCATGTGGCGCGCCGGGTGTTCAAGCTGCGCCTGGGTCGTTGTAACCTGTCCCGGCTGGAGGCAGAGGTATTCGGTGCGCCGCGGGGGGATGACCTGCCGGGCAGCGAGGTACCCGCAAGGTATTTCCGCTACCTGCAGACAAGGGAGCTGGCGCTGCTGGATGATATCCTGCAGCACAATGCACAGGATATCCTGTCGCTGGCACGGCTGCTGTTTGCCCTGCAGACGCTGCACGAGCGTCCCCTAACCGCCCGGGACCAGCGGGACCTGTTCAGCTTGGGCAAGGTGTATGAGAAACGTGGTGAACATGCCCGCGCCCAAGTTTGCTATCGTGCTTGCGATGGGGAGAATTTGCGGGAGATGGTACAGCTTCGTCTGGCGTCCCTGCAGCGGCGCAGGGGAGATCCCAAAGAGGCGGCGGACACATACGAACGGCTGCGCCTCACCGGCGGAGGCGGTGCGCGGGTGTACATTGAGCTGAGCAAGATCTATGAGCACCGCTTCAAGGCACCCGACCGCGCACTTGCCATTGCCAACCAGGGCATGCTATATTTATCGGAGCGTCTTGGCGCATCGGCGGAGGATCACCCGGATTTCCGCGACCTGTCGCACCGTGCGCAGCGTTTGATTAAACGAACTGGAGGAAAAGCACGTGGGCCTTCTTGATGGCTTCAAAATACGATCTGCAATAAAAATGCAACAAAACGGGGATGTGGAGGGAGCCAAGCAGGCTTACGAAGAGCTGTGGGTCGCCGGCATCTACCGCCCGATCTATATTTTGCCGTATTCTGTGTTGCTGCTGCGCGAGGGCACGCCGGAGAGCTACGCTAAGGCCAAGACCATTCTGGCCAAGGTGCAGCGATCCCCCGAGCTGGATGCTGAGGGACGCCCTCAACTGCTGATGAACTACGCCGTTGCCGACTGGAAGCTTGGCAACCACGAGAAGGCGATCAAGCTGCTGGAGGCTTCCCACCGGGAAAATGTGTGCGGTCTTACCTATCAAACGCTGGGTTTCCTTTACGTGGAACAGGGTGACTTGGAGAAGGCGCTCCCCTATAATGAAGAAGCGCTGGAGTATGACGACGAGGACAGCGTGTGCCTGGACAACATGGGCCAGCTCTATTACCGCCTTCTGAATGATAAGGAGAAGGCTAAGCCGTACTTTGACAAGGCCCATGAAATCAAGCCTAGCCAGATCGATACGCTGTGGTTCCTCTCCCGCTACGACCTGGAAAAGGGGGACACCAAGGCGGCTCTGGAGAAGTTGCAAACAGCGGCGGAGGGGCGTTTCTCCCCGCTGAATTATGTCACTCTGGAACAGGTGGAGGCTGAGATTGCCCGCCTTCAGAAAGATGCCTAAGGCAGAACCAAAGGCACTCACTCCCGGGCGTACCCGTGCAGCAGTGGCGCTGATGGTCACACTGATTGGGACGCTGGTGTTTATCTGGGGCAACTCCCTGGCCAGCAGGGACCAATCGCTACAGCAAAGCGGGTGGGTGGCCGGCCTGATCAGGCCCCTTGTTTGCTGGCTGCCAGTGTGCTCTTTGCACACGGAAGAGGGGTTGATGCACTTCACGCGCAAACTGGCGCACTTTGCCGAGTATTTCCTGCTGGGTGGGCAGTTGGCGGGTCTGGCCCTTGTTCTACGCCCCCTTAGGGCCTTTTCTTTTTTTGCGCTGTTGCTGATCGCGTTGCTGGTTGCCACGGTAGATGAACTTCTGCAGTTTATCAGCGCACGGGCCCCCATGGTAGCGGACATTGTGCTGGATGGTATGGGGGCTTCTGCCGGCATAGCCCTTGTGCTGGGGATTGATTTCATCATTCGCAGGAGGAAGTATGGGGTTGCTTGAGTCCATTCGACAGGACCCAGCCGGAACGCTGCAGTTTTTGCTGTACATGCTGCCGGCTGTGCTGCTGGCGCTGACCTTTCATGAGGTGGCGCATGGATGGGTGGCCTGGCGCTGCGGTGATCCCACCGCCAAACTACAGGGCCGACTCAGCCTCAACCCGCTGAAGCATTTGAATCCCATTGGCACTCTCAGCATGCTGCTATTGGGTTTTGGGTGGGCCAAGCCGGTGCCGGTCAACCCCTACAACTACCGCAATGGCCGTCTGGATGACTTGAAGGTCTCTTTGGCTGGTGTTACCACCAACTTTCTACTATTTCTGGTGAGCACGCTGCTAAGCTATGTGGTGGGCCTGTTTCTCTATCATCCGCAGGCAGTAGCCCAGGTGGGCATGAAGGCATTCTTGGGGTTTGGTCAGGATTTATACAGCTGGCAGCTGGTGCCCAGCAACGACAACATTCTGATGCCATTGATGCAGGTCCCCTGGCTGATCCATGTGCAGCGTTTTCTGCTGCATTTCAGCCGCGTGAACCTGGGTCTCTGCCTGTTCAACCTGCTGCCCATACCGCCGCTGGACGGGTTTCACGTATTCAATGATATTCTGCTCAAGGGCAGGTTGCGCATGTCGGGACGTGCCTTCCAGATCACCATGGTGGCGCTGATCGTGCTGATGTTTGCCACAGATATTGTGAGCAATGTGGTTTCAGCCGCCTCCAATTTCATCCAAAGCCTGGTGCTGGGCGGCCTGTCGGCTGTATTTGGGGTATAGTATGGCGCTGACATTGCAGCTAAAGGATTTCAGCGGCCCCCTGGATATGCTGCTGCATTTGATCGGCAAGGCCAAGATTGATATCAAGGATATTTTCGTGTCTGAGGTGACCGACCAGTACATCCGTTTTGTCAGAGAGGCAGAAGATGTGGACATGGATGAGGCGTCCAGCTTTATCCAGATGGCCGCCACACTGTTGGAAATCAAAACTCGTTCGCTGCTGCCCAAGCCGCCGCCCCCTGAGGAGGAGGACCCGGAGGTTGTTCTGATCCGCCAGTTGGAGGATTATGCGCTGTTCAAGCAGATCGCGGCGGATATGCAGGGCTTTGAAAAGGCAGCTGCCCGCGTGTATGAGAAACTACCTGAAGAGTACCCTCTGCCGCCCCAGAGCTTTGATATCCATGGCCTGACCCTGGAGGGGCTGGTGAATGCCTTTGCAATGGTGCTGCAGCGGGCGCCAAGGAGA
>JAAZBR010000112.1 GCA_012513735.1 Clostridiales bacterium
GGCTTGTACAGCTTTCCTGTTTTGTCAGCGGATGCACTGCACATCGGAAGGGCACGGGGAATGGCTCCTCCTTTTCCAGGCTGGACAGCAGCAGGATCAGGAACGTCATGTCGTAGGTCAGGGTAGCCCTGCAGGCCAGGCCGTGCTGAGCGCCCAAAGCCCTGCAAAGCCCGCAATAGATACCGCGGTAAAGCTTCTTTTGCCCCTCATCCAGCTTGTCCAGGTTGGCAACCACATAACCAAACAATGGCGATCGCTCCTTCGCTGTACAGATTGCATTCATTATACAGCAGCTTTACGAAAAAACCATGAACAAAATGGCCTGATTGATAGAATCCTCTTGCTTCCTATGCTATAATTTGCGCGGAAGGAGCGTATGATCGAATGGACGTTGACCCTTTAGGGTGGAATCTGGTCATCCTTTTGTTGCTGCTGATGATCTACGCGCTGCTGACGGCTGCTGAAAGCGCGGCGCGCGTGCTGAACAAGAATAAGCTCAGAAAGCTGGCGGAGGAGGCGGACACACAGGCGGACAGGCTGCTTACCTTTGCCCAAAAGCTCACCGATACGCCATCCGGGCTGCGTGCCTGTCTTGCGTTTGTGGGCTTTTTGTCTGCCGGGCTGGTCAGTTGGCTCTATGGCCTGGGGCTTGCCCGCGCCCTGCGGGGCGCCGGGGCGTTCGGCGCCTTTTCCGATGGGCTGCTGGGCGGGCTGTCCATTTTGGTGGTACTGATTGTCTATACGGTGGTAATGCTGGCTTTTGCCACCGTTCTGCCCCGTCGCCTGGCTGTCCACCAGCCGGAAAAAACCGCCAGCCGCCTCTACCGCATCGCTACCTTTTTTGACAGCCTCTTTCATCCCCTTGCCTGCCTGGTCAACGGGGTGGCGGCGGGGCTGCTGCGGTTGGCCGGCATCAACCCTCATGAGGAGATGGACCAGCTCACCGAAGACGAGATCCGCCTGCTGGTGGATGTGGGGGAAGAGAAGGGCGCCATCCAGGAAGCTGAACGCGAAATGATTGAAAACGTGTTTGAGTTCAACAACCTGACGGCGGCAGACTCCATGACCCACCGCACCGACATGTGGACCGTATGGATCGACGATGACTGGGAAGAGATTACCCGGCTGATTGAATCCACGGGGCTCTCCCGCTTTCCGGTGTATGATGAGGACCTGGACCATGTCATTGGCACCGTGTCCACCCGCGATTTTCTGCTGAACCGCCAGAAGGAGCAGCCCAAGCCCCTGCGGGAGATCCTGCGCAAGGCGCGCTTTGTGCCCGAATCGGTGCGCACGGACGTGCTGTTTCGCGATATGCAGCACAACAAATATCATATGGCCATTGTGGTGGACGAGTATGGCGGCACCAGCGGGCTGATCACCATGGAGGATCTGCTGGAGGAAATCGTCGGCAACATCTACGATGAATATGATCCCCAGGTGCAGCAGGACATTGTAGATATCGGGGAGGCCCGCTGGCGTGTGGCCGGCAGTCTGCTGATCGAAAGCTTCAACGAGGCCACCGGGCTGGATCTGCCCATTGACGAGGAATATGACACCATGGGCGGGCTGGTTCTGCACCATTTGGGCGCGATCCCCGAGGACGGCAGCCAGACCGAGGTGGAGGCTTTCGGGCTGCACTTCAAGGTGCTGGAAATTGCCGACCGCCGCATTGAATGGGTGGAGGTAGACAGGTCGTCACCCGCTACGGAGGAAGAAAATGTATGATCTGTTGATTGTGGGCGGCGGCTGCGCGGGTAGCTCGGCCGCTATCACCGCCCGCCAGCGCAACCTGAAGGTGCTGATGCTGTACGCGGGTGACGGCGCGCTGGAGAAGGCCGCCCGGGTGGACAACTACCCTGGCCTGCCTCAGACTTCCGGTGGTGACATGGTGCGTCTGTTTCGCAAACAGGCTCAGGACATGGGGGCTGAAGTCAAGCGCCAGCTTGTGCAGAAGGTGCTGCCTATGGGAGAAGGGTTCTCCGTGCTGGCCGGTATGGACCTCTATGAGGCCAGAACAATCCTGCTGGCGCTGGGCACCTCCCGGGTCAATCCCCTGCAGGGGGAGGAGGAACTGCTGGGCCAGGGGGTCAGCTATTGCGCCACCTGTGACGGCATGTTTTACAAGGGCAAGCACATGATCGTGGTGGCCGGCGGTCAGGAAGCGGTGGAGGAGGCCAACTATCTGTCCGAGATTGGTCGGGTCAGCTACTTCACCGAAAAACCTCACGACAAGGCAGGGCTGTCCGCTGCCATAACGCAATTGTCGGGCAAGCCCAAGGCCATCGAGCAGGCGGGCGCAGGCATGCGCCTGGTGACCGATCAGGGCAGCCTGGAGGCGGACGGCGTCTTTGTGCTACGCCCGGCGGTGGCCATGACCCAGCTTCTGCCCGAGGTGGCGGTACAAAAGGGCGCCGTTGTAACAGATGAAAACCTGATGACCAACCTGCTTGGCGTGTTTGCTGCCGGCGATCTCATTGGCGCGCCGCTGCAGGCTGCCAAGGCGGTGGGCGACGGCAACCGGGCGGCGCTGGCCATTTCCAGTTACCTGCGCAGGCAGGCAGCACAGGTAGAACAGGAATGACCATGAAAAAAGCGTTCACCTTGTTCCTTCTGCTGGCGATGCTGCTGGCTGTGCCGGCTGCACAGGCAGCTCCGGCACGGTCTTTGGGAGCTATGGACCTGGACGCTGCCCAGTTGGAGGTGCTGTGGCCGATGCTGGAGGGGCTGGCGCAAGCCGCCTGGCAGCAGGGCGTGCGTTCATGGGAGCCTGGGGAGATTCCGCCCCACCTGTTGCAGCAAGCTGCGCTTGCTCCCCACCCCGGGGAGGACATTGTAGGCGTCTATATCTATGAGGTCCGGCGCACCCCCGATCAAAGTCTCCTTCTGCAGGCGGATGTCTACCGGATGCACGGCATCCGGAGCAGCGTGGAGGAGGCCCCGGAGGACAGCCTGACCTGGCTGTGCGGAATGGAGACCACCCTGCGTCAACAGGAGGGCCAGCCCGACCGTTGGGTACCCTATAGCTTGCGGCTGTCCTCCCCCTATGCGGCGCAGCACCTGCGGCCTTATCGGGGGGAAGAGTTTGAGCTGGCGGTCCCCGACTTTTTCGTTGAAGAGGGTCCGGCAGCGCCCGGAGGTGTGCGCTTTGTTGCACCAGGTTCAGTGGCAACGCTGACAGTGCAGCGGCAGACTGCGGAAGGCCAGACCGAGCAAGCGGTGATGCAGCAGCTTGCCCAGCAGAACCCTGTCTACGTGTTTTCCCGCCAGTTTGATGAGCAGACAGGCGCTGTGCTGGCTCATGCACCAGGCGACCTGGCCTTCGCTTTGGTGGCGGGGGAGGAAGCGTGGATTCTGCAGCTTCGCTTTCCCGTGGAAAGGGAGAGGGAGTACAGCCTGTATTTTGAGTTCCTGTGCAACTCCTTCCTGATCGATGAGGTGACGGTGGGATGAAACCGATGACGCGGATCTCCCGTCTGCTCATCCTGGCGCTGCTGCTTGCGCTGACGGGCGGCAGTGTGTCCGCCCAGGTGCAGGTGAGCTGGCTGGAGGGGGAGGCCCATTTTCCCGATGATAAAAAGTACACCTACACCTATATCTATCGCTACCCCAAGGTGGAGGTCAGCAGCGCGGCCACGGAGGAGATCAACCACTACTTCGATACCGCTCTGCAGGAGATGATGCAGTTGATGGTGCCCATGTACGCGGCCGATCCCATCATGGCGGGGGATGGGGGCAAGCTAATCCGCGAAGCTTACGAGGTGACCTGCAACACCGATCGGTATTTCAGCTGCCTGATGACCCGCAGCCAGACCGTGGAAGAGGGTACGCTCAACAGCCTGCGGTCGGTGGTGTTTGCGGCGGACGGCGAATATGCAGGTCAGACCCTGACCCTGCGCGGCGCCACCGGTGTGGGGGACAGCTCTGTGCAGATGGCGGCTTTGGTGTTTGAGGATGTATGGAGGCAGCTTGAAGTGGTCAAACAGGCAGGAGAACCGCTGCTTCTTGAAGAAGTGTCGTATCAGGTGCTGGCGGAGGAGTTTTATCCCGAAAGCCATTTTTATCTGGATGAAGAGGAGAACGCTGTCTTCTATCTGCAACCAGGGCTGTTGAGGCCGGGCAAGGAAACGCTGCGCTTTGTATACAGCAGGGAGCAGTTGAACGCCCTGATTCCCGCACAATCCGAAGGAGGAAATGTGCCATGATGATGGATGCGCTGGTGAAAACAAAGCCCGGTACCGGGCTGGAGCTTGTACAGGTTCCGCGTCCCGAGCCGGGGGACCATGATGTGCTGATCCGTATTCACAAGACAGCCATCTGCGGCACCGATCTGCACATCTGGAACTGGGATGCCTGGAGCCAAAAGCATGTGCAGACACCCCGTATCATCGGGCATGAATATGTGGGTGAGATTGCCGCCATGGGTTCTCATGTGGAATCCTTCCGCATCGGGCAGATCGTTTCCGGTGAAGGGCACATCGTATGCGGCCACTGCCGCAACTGCCGTGGCGGCAACGCCCAGTGGTGCCACAACACCAAGGGGGTGGGGGTCAACCGGGACGGCGCCTTTGCCGAATACCTGTGTATTCCCGCCAGCAACTGCATTCCTATCAGCGAGGACCTGGATGAGGACATCGTGGCCTTCTTTGATGCGCTGGGCAACGCCACCCACACTGCGCTGATGTTTGACCTGATCGGCGAGGATGTGTTGATCACGGGTGCCGGGCCCATTGGCATTATGGCGGCTGCCATTTGCCGGCACAACGGGGCGCGCAATGTGGTGGTGACCGATATCAACGACTACCGCCTGGACCTGGCGCGGCAGTTGGGTGCCACGGCCATCGTGAACGTAAGCCGCGAATCCCTGGAGCCTGCTATGCAGGCCGCCCGCATGGTGGAGGGCTTTGACGTGGGACTTGAAATGTCCGGCTCCGCCCAGGCCCTCAGCCAGATGCTGGACCATATGCGCAACGGCGGCAAGCTGGCGCTGCTGGGGTTGTTTGGAAAGACCGCCACCATGGATATGGACAAGATCATTTTGAAGGGGCTGACCCTGCAGGGTATCTATGGCCGCCGCATGTATGAAACCTGGTACAAGATGATGGCCATGGTGCAGTCCGGGCTGGACCTGCACAAGCTGATCACCCACCGCTTCCACTACACGCAGTTTAAGGACGCCTTTGAAGTGATGGGCACCGGTCAGTCGGGCAAAGTGCTGCTGGAATGGGGGAAGAAAGCATGAAAAAGGCCGTACAGGTATTTCAGAATATATTAGAGGAGATCCGTCAGGCGGGGA
>JAAZBR010000113.1 GCA_012513735.1 Clostridiales bacterium
CGTGTTTGTGGGCGCCCTGATCATCATTGGTACAGGGGTCAGCGCCTATCAGGTGATCCGTGCCAACCGGGTCGTCAAGTCCAGCTTGCATCGAAAGGAGGCGCTGAGGGCATGAGCAACGCAACAGTCAAGGCGCAGCGCCGTCTGTTTGGGGCGAAAAATCAGCACATCTGGCGATTGGTGGTTGTCATGGTCATCTGGATGATTTTCATGGCAATCACGCGTTTCAACAAGTTCTATACCCTGATCAACTTTCAGACCATGGCCTCCCAGTTTCCCGAGTTTGGGCTGATGGCCCTGGGGGTCATGCTGTGCATGATTACAGGGGGCATCGACCTGTCCACGGTGGGCGTGGCCAACCTGACGGCCATTCTGATGGCCTTCCTGCTCAAAGGGATGGCCAGCCCAGAGGGCGATCTACCCTTCTATGCTATCCCGCTGGTTTTTGTGCTCAGCATTTTGTGCGGCGCTATCCTGGGCGCCTTTAATGGCCTGTTGGTCAGCAAGATTCACATCCCGCCCATTTTGGCTACGCTGGGCGTCAGCGAGCTGCTGGCCGGCATTGCCATCGTGCTGACCAACGGCGCTGCTGTCAGCAAATTGCCCATGGGCTATGCCATGGCGGTGACCAGTCGCATCGGCGGGCTGGTGCCGGTGCAGTTGATTATCTTTACCGTGATGGCGCTGATCGTCTGGTTCCTGCTGAGCCGCACCACCTTTGGCACCAAGATCTACATGCTGGGTACCAATGCCCAGGCAGCCCGCTACAGCGGCCTGAACAACGACTGGCTGCTGATCAAAACCTATATGCTTTCGGGCATCTGCGCGGCATTGGGTGGCATGATCATGCTGGCCAACTATAACTCGGCCCGGGCCAACTACGGCAGTGTGTACGTGCTGCAATGCGTCCTGATCGTGGTGCTGGGCGGGGTCAGCCCCTCCGGTGGTAAGGGGCGTATCAGCGGCGTGGTGCTGGCTATCCTGCTCCTGCGGATGCTGGAAACGGGCATCAATCGTTTTCCGCAGATCAGCAGCTACTATATCAGCCTGATCTGGGGCGGTGTGCTGCTGCTGGTCATGGTGCTGGATTACTTCACAGAGAACAAACCCCGTTGGTTGCGCAGAAAAGTGTAGCGACAACAAAGTGTTTTGCAGATGCCCGGCCAAGCGCCGGGCATCTGCCTTCCAACTCGACAGACGACGGACATTTGCCTATACTTAGGATAGGTATCTGAAAGGAGGAGCACATGATCAGCCTGCGTGCCCTGGTGGTAGCAGATCAGGAGAGCAAGTTCATTTGGGAGCACTTTGACAGGTCCCGCTTCCGGGGAATTGATGTCATTGTTTCCTGCGGCGATCTGAAGGCCAGCTACCTCTCCTTCTTAACCACCATGGTGGCAGCCCCGCTTTTGTATGTGCCAGGCAACCATGATGCTGCCTATCTGCACGAGCCGCCGGAAGGCTGCGAGGATTTAACGAACCGTATGGTAACCATCAAGGGGGTGCGCTTTATCGGCTTCGGCGGCGCTAACAGCAGCACCCCGCAGCCCTTTCACTACACCGAGCGCGAGGTCGCCCGCAGGGTTGCGCGGCGCATCCCGGAGATTTGTACCCACGGCGGCTTTGACGTGCTGGTTACCCATGCGCCCCCCCTGGGGATCGGGGATGGGGAAGACCGATTTCACAAGGGGTTTGGCGCCTATAATGCGCTGCTGAAGCAGTTCCAGCCTCGCTACCACCTCCATGGGCATCAACACATGAACTACAAAGGCGCAACTAAGCACAGCGTGTACGGGCAGACACAGATCATCAATGGTTACGGGTACCATATTATGGAACTTGTGGTGCCCCGCAGGAAGCCCGCCCGCCTCTCCTACATCAAAACCCGTTATGAATGGGGGAAGATTTATGCAGGACAATTATCAGCAGCAAGCCCGGCAGGCCTATGACCGCGCCTGGCGCCGGGGCCAGAAAGAATACAGCACCCTGACCGCCCGGGGGGAGAGAGGCAACCTCCTTGTGCTGGATGAATTGACGGAGGAAGGCCGTATCATGGCCTATATCCGCCAACCCACCCGCGAGATTTCGCTGCGCCAGGTGGCGGGCACCTACACGGCGGCCCGCGCCCGCTCCTTCAGCGCCAGTTTCATGCCACTGCACCCAGCTATCAGTGAATTTGGCAGCAAGTGGATCAGCCTGTGTTCGGCACATATGAATGAAGGCCTGCGTGACCCGATCCAGGTGTATGAGTACCTGTGGCAGTATTACGTGGTGGAGGGCAACAAGCGGGTCAGCGTGCTCAAGTATTTTGATGCGGCGACTGTACGCGCTGAGATCACCCGCCTGGTGCCCCAGATGGACCCGGAGGACCCGCAGACTGCCATCTACCATGCCTTCCTGCGCTATGACAAGGAGGGTTTGTTCCGGGATATTCGCCTCAACTCTGCCGAACGCTATCAGATGCTGCTCGACACAGAGCAGCACCTGCTGAGCCAGCTGCCCCCGGGAACAGAGAAGCCCAATTTTAACGCCATGTTTCTGCGCTTTGAGAGCGCCTATATGCGCGCTGGCGGCAGCCAGGCGTTGGGAGACGCGTTTTTCGACTACCTGCACGTGTTTGGGTTCCCCCTGGATGTTTCCTCCGACGAGCTGGTGGCCCGGATCGTCAAGCTGGTGCCCCAGCTTGTGCTGGCTAGTCACCTGGACAAGCAGCCTACGCTGTTGCTGGACGCCCAGCAGGAACTGCCCCAGCCCAGCCTGGTGACGCGACTGTTTGGTGGCAAGCGCACAGCCAAGGTGGTGTTTGCCTATGCTCAGGGGAGGACGGAGAACAACTGGATTGGCGCCCATGAGAAGGGTCGCCTGCAAATGCAGCAGCAGTTGCAGGACAGCGTCACCAGTACCTGCATCGACGGCCTGACGCCTGAGAACGCCTATGAGCGGCTGAGCGAGCAGGCCAAAGGGCAGGACCTGCTGTTGGTCACCTCCTCACAGCTGGCCCCCGCCGCCCTACGGTTTTCACTGGAGAACCCCGATTGCCTGACGCTGGTTTATTCCCGTGCCCGGCAGGATTACCGCCTGAACACCTATTATGGTCGCTACTATGAGCCTGTTTTCCTGTGTGGTGTGGCGGCCGGGTTGGGCACGAAAAGCGGCAAGGTGGCCTATGTGACGCCCCATGTGACGAGGGTGCGTCATACGGCCGATATCAATGCCTTCGCCCTGGGAGTGCGCAGCGTGCGGGCATATGCGGAAGTTTATCTGGTGATGCGCGGGTTCAGTCCGGAGCAGCCCGCCTCCTGCGAACAGGGGATCCGACAGGCGGTGGAGCTGGGGTGCGACATTGGCCTGACACCGGATTATCCGGGGCTCAGCATGATCGGTACCCCCGAGGGCGCTTTCTCGTTCCTGTTGCGGCTGCACGGCATGGGCAAGCCTTCGGAGTACTTGGCTGCGCCCGCCTGGCTGTGGGGTCGGTATTACACGCAAATCGTAGAAGGTTACCTGAGTGGCAGCCTCGACTTCCTGCGCGATCTGGACAATCGGGAACCTACGGTTACCGGCTTCTGGTGGGGGCTGGGTGCCGGGGTGCTGGAGTTTAAATCCACGTCTTTCCTGCCGCCCATAGCCAACAACCTGATGCACTTTATTCGCAGCAGCATACAGCTTGGCCGTTTCAACCCCTTTCGCGGCCCCATTACCGATAGCGAAGGAGTTTTGCGTGTCAACTCTCATGCGGAGCTGAAGCCCTATGACATCCTGAGCATGCAGTGGCTGGTGGATTTTGTCCGGGTGATTGATTGATCGATATCTGGACAACAAGATAATAATGAGGGACTGCCGCATTGTGTTTACGGCAGTCCCTCTGCTTTTATCAACAGGTTTTTGGGGATCACACCTCCCAATTCCGCTCCAGCGCCCGGGTCTTGTCCTCGTGCAGCAGCTTCTCAATCAACACATCCTGCGCCATTACGCCCAAAGTTTCTCCCTTGCGGGTGCGTACGGATACGGTGTCCTCCTGGGCCTCCCGGTCGCCGATCACCAGCATGTAGGGGATCTTCTGCATCTGGGCCTCCCGCACCTTGAAGCCGATTTTCTCGTTGCGCAGGTCGATCTCTGTGCGCAGCCCGGCGTCCTCCATCTTGATGCGCAGGCCTTTGACAGCTTCGTCTGCGCGCTCGGTGATGGTCATGATTCGGGCCTGCACGGGTGCCAGCCACACGGGGAAGGCACCGGCAAAGTGCTCGGTGAGGATGCCGATAAAGCGCTCCATGGAGCCCAGCACTGTGCGGTGGATCATCACGGGGCGATGCTTCTCACCATCGGGGCCCACATACTCCATATCAAAGCGCTCGGGCAGGTTCATATCAAGTTGCAGGGTACCGCACTGCCAGCTGCGGCCCAGGCTATCCTGCAGGTGGAAGTCAATCTTGGGACCGTAGAAGGCGCCATCTCCCGGATTGATGGTGTAGGGCACGCCTAGCTCCTCCAGGGCATCCTGCAGGGCCTTGGTGGACAGCTCCCACATTGCGTCCGTACCGATGGTGTTTTCCTCAGGGCGGGTAGACAGCTCCACCTTGTACTGGAAGCCAAAGTCTTTGTACACTTGGTCGTCCAGCTTGTACACGCCGATGATTTCGTTCTTGATCTGATCAGGCGTCATGTACAGGTGGGCATCGTCCTGGGTGAAGGAACGCACACGCATCAGTCCGTGCAGAGCGCCTGACTTCTCGTGGCGATGCACCAGGCCCAGCTCGGCCACCCGCAGGGGCAGGTCGCGGTAGCTCCACATGCGGCGCTTGTAGGCCAGAATGCCGCCGGGGCAGTTCATGGGCTTGATGGCATAATCCTCATCGTCGATCTTCAGGGTGTACATGTTGTCCCGGTAGTTTTCCCAGTGGCCGCTTTGCTCCCACAGGGATCGGGACAGGATGATGGGCGTCTTGATCTCCTCATAGCCGGCCTTGCGGTGCAGCTCTCGCCAGTAGTTTTCCAGGGTGTTCCTCAGTACCATGCCCTTGGCATAGAAGAAGGGAAAACCGGGGCCCTCATTCATCAAGTCAAACAGATCCAGCTCGCGACCCAGCTTGCGGTGGTCGCGCTTCTTGGCCTCCTCCAGTTGGAACAAGTAAGCTTCCAACGACTCCTTATCCATGAAGGCCGTGCCGTAGATGCGCTGCAGCATCTTGTTTTTTTCATTGCCGCGCCAGTAGGCGCCGGCCACGCTGGTCAGCTTGAACGCCTTGATACGCCCGGTGCTGGGCAGGTGGGGGCCGGCACACAGGTCAAGGAAGTCCTCCCCCTGGCGATAGAAGCTGATTTCCTCATCCGGGGGTAGGTCGCGAATCAGCTCTACCTTGTAGGGCTCCTCCCGCTGCTCCATCAGGGTAATAGCCTCCTCCCGGGGCAGTACAAAACGCTCCTCTCGGTCATTCTTCTTGATGATGCGGCCCATCTCTTTTTCAATCTGTTCAAGTACGTCGGGGGTGAAGGGCTCGGGCACATCAAAATCGTAGTAAAAGCCGTTTTCAATGGCGGGGCCGATGGCCAGTTTGGCCTCCGGCACCACCTTTTTGACGGCTGCAGCCAACACATGGGAAGCTGTATGACGCAGCACATGGCGCGCCTCGTCACTGTCAAAGGTCAGAAATTCCAGTGTACCGTCCTCCTCAAGCGGCTGCGCAAGTTCCACCAACTTCCCGTTGAGGCGGGCGGCAATGGCAGCCTTCTTGATGTCCCCCTCTTGTTCCCGGAGGATATCCAGGGCATTGATGCCCTTTTCATATTCCTTGGTTTGTCCCTTCAGCTTGATAGACATTTTCGATTCCTTTCTTGGCTGTTGATCTTTCCTGCAAATAAAAAGCATCCGTCCTGTGAGGGACGAATGCTGTGCATCCGCGGTTCCACCCTACTTGCCTGTGGCCACTTGAAAGCGCTGTATCGCGCGCCCTGCGTTCCAGGTCCGGCGCTGGTAGCTTGCCTTCCCTTGCCTGGGGCGCTTTCAGCCTGGGCGCACCCTCTCTTTGAAGCGGTGAAGGGGCCTGTCGCCCTCCTTCCCGGATAGGGGCAGTATACGGCGGCGGCGGCTAAGCTGTCAAGGCGGGCCGATCATCTTCTGGCAGCCCGTTGGGTCGTTGGGTCAGATCTCTTTGGCCAGCCACCGCACAATATTGTGCCACAGCGATGTGTAGGAGGGGCTTGTGCAAAACTCAGCAGAAGCCCAGTGTGGGGCCAGGTCGCTGGCCCAGGCAACAGATCGACCCTGCCCGAACTGACCTACGGCCAGCAGGGGATCGTTTTCATAGGCCACTAGGGTCTGGCAACCCTCCTTCAGCCGGGCTCTGTTGTAGCCCAGCAGGCTCAGCGGCCCTGTTATGCCCTTTAACAGGGGGTGCTGGCTTCCCTGCACCTCTACGTCAATACCCTCCGGGTGCTCCTGCCGGTCATCATGGGGCAGGAAATCCACCGGCAATACGGTTTCCAAAATGCTGCCGTAATATTTTCCCTTGCCCTCCATGCCCATGAAGGTTAGGTAGCCACCGGCCATACACAGACCGCCGCCCTGCAACACATAGTCCTTGAGAATCTGCAGCTTGTTGGGGCTGCGTTTACATTCCACAAAGGTTTCCATGGGCAGCAGAAAGGTATTGGCGCCCACGTCGCTGATGATGATGGCATCGTACTGTTTCAACCCTTCGGCGCTGTGAGGAAAATCCAGCCCGATCCGGTGGCTGGGCATGTGATGGAAGGAAAAACCGTCCGTGGACAGGACTTTCTCAATGTACTCCGTACCTACCCCATAGCTGTCAAAGGTGAATACATCATAGCCCTTTGCTTCCACCGTATGGATCATCCAGGATTCTCCGATCAGCAGCGTGCGCAGCGTTTTGCCCATGCATTGTTCCTCCTTACAGATATTAGTTTATGTATTATTGTCCGGACACTACGACAGACAATATCCCAAGGCGCTAGGTATGTCAAGATTGGCAGATTTGAGAACTACTTATAAATCCAATAAACTTCCTGAACGAAGATTCACAATTTACTAACAAATGACCGTTGTAAAACGAATTTCAGTTCGCTATAATATGAAACGTTCTGAACAAGAAAAGCATTTGGAAAGAAGGAACTGACATGCTCTATTACCAGTCCCTCCAAGAGGGGTTTCCGTTGTTTAAGGCCCTGGGTTCCCAGACCCGCATTGATATCCTGGAGCTGTTGATCAGAAGCGGCCCCATGCGTATGACAAACATTGCCGCCGAAATGGATATTACCGGCGGCGCGCTGACCAGCCACATCAAGGCACTCAACGATGCGGGCATTATTGCCATTGAGGAGCGCAGCGGCAAACATGGCATCCAGAAGATCTGTCACATTGTGGATGACCGTATTCTGATCGATTATCCTGCGGCAGCCGACCGTGGCCTTAGCCACCGGCTGACAGTCGCCTTGGGCGACTATGCCCGATGCGAAGCCACCGCTCCTTGTGGCCTGGCCACGGCGGAGCATGCGCTGGAACCCCAGAATGACCCGGCGGTGTTTGACCATGAGTTTCGCAGCCAGGCCGGTTTGCTTTGGCTGGCTGAGGGCACGCTGGAGTACTGTTTGCCAAATCCTTTGAAGACAGAAGATGACCCAACCGAGCTGCAGCTCATCCTGGAGCTGGCGGCCGGAACGCCCAGCGCGCCTGCGATGACAGCGGGCAGCGTGCTGCTTTCCATCAACGACAAGGAGATTGGCAATGTGGAGCTGCCCCTGTTGAAGGGCAAGCTGGGCAACAATACCAAGGCTGTCAACTGGCGTAAGGGAAGCGGCCTACAGCGGGGCGCCAGCAAGATCGTTCGTATAGACAAGGGGGCCAGTTATCAGGACGGGCATGTGCTATCCGGCGTTAAGCTGAGCGACCTGAAGCTGGCCGGCGATGAGGAAATCCGCATCAAGCTGCAGGTGTCCGCAGATGGCCCCGGCATGCTGATGTTTGGCCAGGAATACGGCCAGCGGGAGGAGGGCCTGTCCCTCATGCTGCGGTACAATACCAAGAAGCGCCGCAACACCAAAAAGACCTGAAGCTGAGTGACTCAATCACTCCACAGGCCCGTTAACTGTGCGGGCCTTTTTGTACGCCACAAACCCTGCCCTGCTTTGAAGCTGCACGCCTTTGCACCGATGATGCCTTGTGGTATACTAAGCGGAAAGGGGGTAGAGCAGTGCGCAGCATGACGGGTTACGCCCGGCACTTTGAGCGGGAGCAAGGGCGGGAGATCACGGTGGAGCTGAAAAGCGTCAACCACCGCTTTCTTGATCTTGCTTTTCGGCTGCCCCGCCCGCTACAGTTTCTGGAGAATGGCTTGCGCAAGCAGCTTGCCAGCCGCCTGGCTCGGGGCCATGTGGATATTTCCATCAACTATGTAAGTAACCGCGATGACAGCGTACAGGTGGAGGTCAACCAACCTCTGGCAAAGGCCTATCATAAGGCGCTGAAGCAATTGGCTAAGGAGAATAAGCTGTCCCACGGCCCGGCCCTGGCTGACCTGGCTGCCCTGCCCGAGGTGTTGCGCACTGTGCAGCCCCAGGAAGACGAGGACATGCTCCAGGTACTGTGTGAGCGGACAATGAATGGCGCAATCAGCCGGTTGTTGGAGGCGCGCAGCCTGGAGGGGGAAGCGCTGAAGGCGGACCTGATGGTGTATTTAAGCAGCCTGATGACGCTGCAGCAGCAGATGGCGGCGCTGGCCCCCCAGCAGTCCGCCCAGTATCAGCAGCGATTGACGGAGCGGCTTTCCGCGCTGAATGC
>JAAZBR010000114.1 GCA_012513735.1 Clostridiales bacterium
GGCGACGGCGGGGGACGGATTGTAGCAGAGGGAACCCCGGAACAGGTGGCCAAGGTAAAGGGAAGCTATACGGGCTATTACCTGCGGGAAGCTTTCAAGAGAAGCAAAGGCTGATACTCATTCTACACGGTAACGCATCGTCGCGCTGGTGTTTTTATCCCCCTGCTGTGTCGGCTGTTCGGTCGGCGTAGCGTTGCTACGCCTCCCTCATCTGCTCCATGCACTGGAGCAAAAGTCCATACCGCTTTGGATGCGTTACCGTTTTACATGAGTATGAGAAGCCGTGAGGATAATTGATGAGAGCTCACTCATCCATCTCCATAGACGGGCTTCTTCGGGGGAAGGATGCCTTTTATACCGAATGCTATGCGGTTTCCACCTGCTCTGATTGCAGTTCCTCTATCGTTGTCAGCAGGCGGCCGAGCACCCGGACCCCTTCCTTCAGCGCCTGCACCTCATCATATCCGACAAGGTTCATCAGTAGATAGTTTCGCTTGCCTGTCTGCATGCCCAAGCGCGGGTCGGTGGTCACCATGCCCTTATACAGCAGCGTTGGGTTGATAACATACTGTGTGTTGAGGCGCAGTTTCAACGCGTCATTTTGAAAGGTAACAAACTCTGCGCCGATCCGGTTGGCCAGGGAGCGCAGGTGGGCCACATCCATCAGGTTGGTCACCGGTTCCTCCGGCTCACCGAAGCGGTCGATCAACTCATCCAGCAGGTCGCTGCGGTCTTCATCCGTCCTGATGGAGGAAATACGCTTGTAGATCTCCATGCGCTGCAGTTGGCCCGGCACGTAGCGCTCCGGCAGATAGGCGTTGACATGTAGTTCCACCCGCGTCTCCAGATCGCTTTCGCGCTGTCCGGAAAAGTCACCCTTGGCTTCCCGCACCGCATCCTCGATCAGCTTGCAGTACAGGTCATAGCCCACGGCGCTCACTTGGCCTGACTGGTCGGGGCCCAGAATATTGCCGGCACCCCGAATGGATAGATCCCTCAGCGCAATGCGGAACCCGGATCCAAACTCGGTGAATTCCTTGATGGCGGCCAGCCGTTTCTCGGCTGTCTCACTGATCATCCGGCCAGCGCGAACAGTGAAATAGGCATAGCCCAGGTTGGCGCCCCGCCCAACCCGACCCCGCAGCTGATATAGCTGGGAAAGGCCGAAACGATCGGCGTCCAGCACGATCAGCGTATTGGCCCGCTGAATGTCGATACCATTCTCAATAATGGTGGTGCACAGCAGCAGATCATGGTGGCCGGCCACAAAGTCCATCATCACATCCTCTAACGCACCTTCCTTCATCTGGCCGTGAGCCACTGCAATCCGCACCTCAGGCACAAGCTGGCGCAGGCGCGAAGCATACAGGTCGATGTCTGCCACCCGGTTGTGCAACACAAACACTTGCCCCTTGCGGTTGATTTCCCGCAGAATGGCATCCCTGACCAGGGTATCGGAATATTCCACCACATAGGTCTGTACAGGCAGGCGATCCTCCGGTGGGGTTTCCAGCAGGCTCATGTCCCGCACCCCCACCATGCTCATGTGCAGCGTGCGGGGAATGGGCGTGGCGGATAGCGTCAGCACGTCCACCTTGCGCTTCAGGTTCTTGATCCCTTCCTTATGGGCGACGCCAAAGCGCTGCTCCTCATCTACCACCAACAAGCCAAGGTTCTTGAAGTTGACATCCTTGGAAAGCAGGCGGTGCGTGCCGATCAGGATGTCCAATTCCCCCCGGGCCGCCTTGAGCAGTGTTTCCTTGTTCTGTTTGGCGGTGCGGAAACGGCTGACGAAATCGATGCTCACAGGAAATCCTTCAAAGCGCTTGGTGAGGGTGCGATAGTGCTGCTGCACAAGAATGGTCGTGGGGGCGAGGAAGGCAACCTGCTTGGAGTTGATTACAGCCCGAAAGGCGGCCCGCATGGCCACCTCGGTTTTGCCGTATCCCACATCGCCGCACAGCAGGCGATCCATGTTAATGGGCTGTTCCATGTCCCGCATCACCTCGGCTACAGCCTGCTGCTGGTCCGGCGTCAGCTCGTATTCGAAGTTGTCGCTGAAGTGCTGCTCAAAAGCCTGCTGAGCGGGAAACGCGTGTCCCTGCTCAGTTTGACGCTGCGCATACAGACGCACCAGATCAAACGCCAGCCTTTGCAGGCCTGATTTTACCTTTTTCTTCTGCCTAGCCCAGTCGCCGGCGCCCAGATCATTCAACGGAGGGGCAGCGTCCCCTGCACCCACATATTTCTGCACCCGCTCAAACTGATCCAGCGGTACATACAGCTTGTCGTTGTCGCGATATTGAATAAACAGATAATCCCGCCAGGTGCCTTCCGACTGCAGCCGCAAGGTACCACGGTAGATCCCTATGCCGTGGTGTTCATGCACCACGTAATCGCCTTCGCTCAGATCGGTGAAAGCGTCGATCTTTTCTCCCGCACTCTGCCGTTTGCGGCTCTTCTTGCGGCTGCTGCCGAACACATCGGCATCGGTGATCAGGGCCAGCCTCGCCTGGGGCATCAAAAAACCGCGGGAATAGCCCAGTGCCAGCAGTGCAGGTTGCCCCATCTGCATGCTGACCATATCATCAGCAGGCAGGGTCAATGTTACCCCAAACTCCGCCAACATCCGCTGCATACGTTCCGCACGGGCCTGGCCGCTGCACAAAAGAGCGATGTACCATCCATCCTGCATCCATTGCTTGATCTGCTGGGCCAGGTCGCCATACCGGGCCTGGTATTGGCTGGCGCCCTGTCCATGCAGGCACAGTGTCAGCGCAGGCGTAATACCCCCCATGCCGCGCAGCAGCTCCTGCATGGTGACAACGGGTTGCCTGTTCAAGCGTTTGCGCACATCTTCAACCGGATACAACAGATGCTGTTGCGCGGGCACTGCCTCTTCCCTTGTCAGGGCAAGCTGAAGATCTTCCGCAAAGCCCTGCAAACGTTCCTGAAGCCGCTGGAAAACCCGGTCCGGGCTGTCAATCACCACCACAGGATCGTGCAGCAGATCGCACAGCATGTGGGTTTCAGGTAGAACGATCTGCGCCCACATGGACATGCCCGGAAAGCTACCTTCCTCCTCCAGCCGCTCGACGTCCCTGCGCATGCGGCTTACGCCCAGGCCTGCGATTGCAGCGCTATCCTCCTGGCTGTCTGCTTCCGGAATGCCGTAGCGCTGTTGGGTATGGGGCTGGGAAACGAATGCCTGCTGAATGACTGCCTGCATGCGACGGGACGCCTCGGCACGGTCCTCTTCAGCAATAAAATACTCCGTTGCAGGGCCGATTCTTAGGGAATCCATGCGCCCCGTGCTGCGTTGCGTCAGCACATCAAAGCCACGAATGGAGTCGACAATGGTATCAAAAAACTCAATGCGCAGGGGCTTGTCGCTTTCCGGAGGGAACACGTTGAGGATATCCCCCAGCAAGGCACACTGTCCCTTGGCCTCCACCATCGGGACGCGCTCGTACCCTATGCGGGTCAGGTGTGCGACGAGGGCGAGGGGATCCTGTTCATCGCCCTCCTTGAGCTCAAAACAGGCCCGGTCATAGTCGACTGCCGACATGAACCGTGTCAGCAGGCTTTCTGCCGAAATACAAAGCACCTGCACCTTGCCTTGCCGCACCCGGTCGATAACTTGCAGCCGATGCCAGGTGTTGTCCCGTCCTGAGACGGCTCGCAAAAACTGCACATCAGGGGTGGGCAACAAGGCTGCCCTGCCCTCCAGGAGCTGCGCACAGTCTTCCGCCGCCCGGGTGGCCGCCTGCTCGGTAGGGGTCACATACAGCACCTGTTTGGCCGTGTGTGCCGCCAAAGCGGCAGCAAGGAAAGAACGCTGGGATTCGGTGACTTCGTAAAGGGCTGTGTTCTGGCGTGCGCTGCAGGCCTCAAGCATCTGCTGCCAGGGCACATGCATCCGCAGCGGCTCAAACAGTGTTTTGATCATGATTCTTTCTTGTGTTGTAACGGTTCATGGTCAGATCGATGCCGTGGCGCAGGAAGCATTCGGCCGCCTTTGCAGCCGTCTGATAGGTTTGCTGCATCAGTGTCTGCTGGTCACCAAAGCCGGACAGCACCCAGTCCTTCAGATCCCACTGGGGAGGAGGTGTCCCCACGCCAAGGCGAATGCGGGGAAAACGATCGCTGCCCGTCTGCTGCAGGATGCTCTTCCAGCCATTGTGCGTACCGGCGCCGCCATGGGGACGGATGCGGATGCTGCCGGCGGGCAGATCGATATCATCGGATATGATCAGCATTTCCTCGGGGGTCAGCTTGTACCACTGAAGGGCGGCCTGTATGCTTTCCCCGCTCAGGTTCATGTAGGTTTGTGGCTTCAACAGCACAATACGCTGGCCGGCGGCCGTACCCTCGCCAAGAATGGCGCGGCACTTGCTGCGGTTCAGGGGGATCGCCAGCATGCTGCTCAGGCGGTCAATCACCTGAAAGCCGACGTTGTGGCGGGTATTTGCATAGGCTGCGCCCGGGTTTCCCAGGCCTGCAATTGCTAACATGAATCAGCCTTTCCGCAGGGGCAGAGACAGCCATTCCGCCGGCCGGATGCGGACGGGCTGCTCTACGCCGTCACCCGCGAATACCAGAAGCGACTTTTCACCTTCAATGGGTTTGCGGGGCGGGCAGCTTTGCGCCAGCATGAAGCTGAGGCCTGCCACTTCAATACCAAACTCATGCATCAGAGAGATCAGCCCGCCAGCAGTTCCGCCGTCCCGGGTGAAGTCGTCCACGATCAGGGTGCGCTGCCCTGCATGAACCGCACGCCGGGAAAGCGACATGGACTCAATACTGCCCTTGCCCGATACATAGCTGATATTCACAGTGCTGCCTTCGTACACCTTGCTTTGCCGCCTTGCAATAATCAGAGGCAGCCCCATGGCGTGTGAAGCCATCATGGCCAGGGGGATGCCCTTAGTCTCCATGGTGAGCACAAAATCAATGGGGATATCCTGCCACGCGCAGGCAATGATTTCGCCCATCCTGCGCATGACCGCGGGATCGGACAGCACGTCGGACAGATAAATATAGCCGCCCGGCAGCACGCGCTGGGGATCGCTGAGCGCATCCGCCAACTCACTTAAAAAATCCAGGTTATCCTTCGGCTGTCCGCAGGGACGAAAATGCACGCCGCCTGCAGCCCCGGCTGTTGTCAACACCCGCCCAATGCCCTGACTTTTGAGGGCGTCATCAATAATGGCGATGTCCTCACTGATGGAGGACTTGGCTGCGTCAAACCGCTGACAGAATCCGGACAATCCCATGCTCTGGTTGGGCGACCCCACCAGGATGCGGGTCATAATGGCGATCCGCTCATTGCGCTTTACTTTTTCCATGCCAACCTCCTCAAACTGACACATCATATCACAGTAACGCGAAGATTGTCATTAAAAAATATACGAACGTTCGCGCATCGCAGTCTTTGCTTGCACCGTGCCGCCAGGCGGCGTACTCTGTGTCAATGAGGAAGGAGGTACGCAATGACTGACGTAGTAGCCGCCCTGATACGGGACGGAGAACGGATGCTGATTTGTCAGCGGCCTGCCAACAAGAAGCGTGCGCTGCTGTGGGAGTTTCCGGGCGGCAAGGTTGAACCCGGGGAAACGCCCCAGGATGCCCTGATCAGGGAGTGCGAGGAGGAACTGGGCATCCTAATACAGGTGGGTTGTCTGTTCACACAGGTGGAGCATATCTACCCGGACATTCATATCCGTCTTTCGCTGTACAATGCCAACATTTCTCACGGTATTCCTGAACTCCGCGAGCATCATGACCTGCGCTGGATCACCGCCCGGGAAATCGATGGCTTTGAGTTCTGCCCGGCTGACCAGGATATCCTGCTGCTGCTGAAACAGGAAGCAAAAAAATAGACCGGGCCGCCATCAGGACGGCCCAGTCAGGCAATATCAGATGCGATAGCGGTCTATTACAGCTTGTTATCTCCAAGAACCTTGAGCTCCACAGTGACCGTTGCATATGCACCTTCGCCCAGGGTGTCAGCATCCGCCTTGCCGTTGACGATGTCAGCCAATCCTTCTGCGCGGAAGTATTTCAGCTCTACCTTGTCTCCGGCCTTGTAACCGGCAAGCTGGTCCACCAGCGCGGTGGAGCTGTCCACAATGGTGCCTGCGGATTCCACAATGATGTCACCCTCTTTGAGGCCCGCCGCTTCCGCAGGGGAACCGCTCTCCACCTTGGAAACATAGGCGCCCTTGGGCAGGATGCCCTGGATCATGAAGGGACTGGCCGGGTTCAGGGTAGCAACCTGCACGCCGATGCGGGGTTTGGTGCTGTCGGTGGCGGAGGCTGCGCTGTCAGAGGCCTTGCCGTTGTCGGTGATGCTGGGGGTGCCGACATTCTTAGCGTCGTACTTCTCCAGTGCTTCCCTGATGAGGGGCTTGGCCGCATTGATGGGCAGGCACATGCCGATGTTGTCAATGCTGGTCTGAGAGAAGAAGTTGGAGTCGTACTTCAGCGTGGGGATACCCTGGAGTTGTCCCAGCATGTTGAACATGCCGCCGCCGGAGTTACCGCTGCTGATCGCCGCATCCAACTGAATCATCTGGCGGGTCACGGTATTGCGCCGACCGTAGCGATCCACAGTGTTGCCGGAAATCTCGCGGTTGAAAGCGGATACGACGCCTACGGTCACGCTGCGGTCAAATTCCTGGCCCAGCGGGTTGCCCACCACGATGGCCCATTCACCCACCTGAAGCTGGTCGCTGTCGCCCAGTGTGACGGGCTTGAGATCCAGTCCGGGCACCTGAAGCACGGCGACGTCCAGCTCCTCACTGGTGGCCACAATTTGTGCTTCGGCCTCCTTGGTGCCATAGGTCACCGTGACGCGGCTGGCGTTTTCAATAACATGATAATTGGTCAGCACATGGCCATAGCTGCTGATGACAACGCCGGAGCCTGTTCCGCGCAGGCGCTCACTGCCTTCGCTGTCGCCAAAGTAGCGGAATCCATACAGGCTGCCGCGGGGCATCCAGCTGGTCTGATAGTTGTTGACGCCTACTACGCTGTTGCGCACGTCGTTGGCCACTCCGAGGAAGGGGCTGCTAATCTGCGTCTTGTCCGTGGTGGTGTTGAGGAGGGCGTCAATATCGGCCGTAGAAATGCTCCCCGCAGCATAGGCGCCGATAGCAATCGCTGACACCAGCACCAGGGCCATCACAACCGACCCGATCCTCCAAAATCCTTTCTTGTTATCCATACTCACACTCCCATTTCTTTTCAGTCTTGCCCTGTTGGTACATTTCTATGCTACCGCTACTTCTTGTCACCGCAATGAACAAAATGTTAACGATGGTGTGCCGTACTACTTGTTAACGATGGTGTGCCGTACTGCTGCGCTTGATATGCGCAGCGAAAGATTCTATAATGCATCTGCCTGCCAATGCAGGTACTGCTTAAGGATAGGATAGCAAATGAAGCTTGAATTCTGCTCCCTCAGCAGCGGTTCCTGTGGCAATGCCACGTATATTGCTGCGGGAAGCACAAGGATATTGGTAGATGCGGGGCTAAGCGCCAAGGCCATCTCCACGGCACTCAACAGCATTGGCGTGCTGCCCGAAACCCTGTCGGCCATTCTGGTTACCCATGAGCATGCGGACCATGTGCGCGGCGTAGGGGCAATGAGCCGAAAATACCGTTTGCCCGTCTACGCCAATGCAGGCACATGGGAGAAGATGTATCGCCTGGTGGGCGAAGTGCCGCCCGCCCAGCGCCGGGAGTTTGTGACCGGAGAGGATTTTTACATTGGCGATCTTGCCGCTTTGCCCATTTCCATACCCCATGACACGGTGGATCCGGTGGCGTTCCGTCTGTTCTCCGGCGGGCGCAGCGTTGCGGTGGCTACGGACATGGGCAACCTGCCCAAGAGGGTTGCCAGGCAACTGGCAGGAACTGACCTGATGATCCTGGAGAGCAACCACGATATTGAGATGCTGCAACACAACCCACGCTATCCCTATCGGCTGAAACAGCGCATTTTGGGCAACCATGGTCACCTCAGCAACCTGGCCTGTGCGGAGGCGCTGATGGTTCTGTATGAGAGCGGCGTGAAGCGGGCGCTGCTGGGCCACCTGAGCGATGACAACAACACCCCCGAGCTGGCTATGCATGCGGTCAGCACAGCCCTGGAGGAACAGGGCCTGGTGATTGGCAAGGATTTGCTGCTGGACATGACCTGGCGGGACCGCGTCAGCGGCTACTATACCATTGAGTAGACGGGCGGTTCTGGTGATAGGCGCAGGAATCAGCGCTGCCCTTGGGATTGCGTCCATCGTGCTCTCAGTGGGCCGGGTGTTTCCGGAAGGCGCCCCCGCCCGTGTCCTGCAATATCTGAGCATTGCCCTGCAGGAGATTCTACTGCTTGGTTTGCCGGCGCTGCTGCTGTGGCTGACGGTGTCTGATAGAAAAGCTGCCGAGGTACTGTTCGAGAAGCCGGACGCCCTGTCCGTGGGGATCGCCGGCCTCGGCGCTGTCTCCTTTGTTGGGGCATCGGTGCTGCTGACCTCCCTGTGGGTTACGGTGCTGCAGTCGCTGGAGATTGGCTTTGCCTTGCCGGCCGGCCTGGAAAGCCCGGTGAACACAGGGGAATACTTGCTGGTGATGCTGTGCGTTGCCCTTGTTCCTGCGCTGTGCGAGGAGATGTTCTTTCGCGGGCTGCTGCTGCATCTGCTACGCAGGCGGCTGAGCTCCCGCGCAGCAGCGTTGCTTTCGGCGCTTCTGTTTGCTTTGCTGCACCTGTCGCTGCCTGGGTTTGTTGCGCTGTTGGCCATCGGTATGTTTCTGTCGCTGCTGGTGATTCGTACCAATCACCTGTGGGTGGCTGTGATCTTTCACGCCGTATACAATGGGCTGGTCATCGTGCTCAACGCCCTGAAGGCACGGCCCTCTCTGGGGACGGTGCTGCTGTTTTCCGCTGTATTTGCCGGCGTTTGCTGGTATCTGAACCGTTACAAGGGAGAGCAAGGATGGAGCTGAGAATTTTGGGATGCGATGGATCCTACCCTGCAGCGCTGGGCGCATGCAGCGGCTATCTGGTGGATGCAGGCGCTGAGGGCAGGATCCTGCTTGACTGCGGCAGTGGGGTGATGGGCAAGTTGATGTCCGTGACGGATCCTGCTTCTCTGGATGCTATTGTGCTCACACACTGGCACAACGATCATGCCTCCGACATGCTGGTGCTGCGGTACTACCTACAGATTGCTGGTGTGAAGCTGCCCCTCTATGCGCCGCCGGAGGGGGGTGCCCTGCGCACACTCTGCGAATGCCCACAGTTTGACCTGTGTGATCTTGCCGGTGGTTTGAAGTTGAAAGGGCTGACGGTACAGGCGCATCCTGTTGCCCATGCGGTGCCTGCTTATGCGCTGAAGATTATCCATGGCAGCAACACCCTCGTATATACAGGTGATATTTGAAAGACCGGCGGTGCGGCTGCCTTTATTGGCCCTGCGGATGTATTGTTATGTGATGCCACCTTTACCAATGCCCAGTGGCATGCGGGGATGCCCCATCTCAGCGCCCGGCAGGCGGCAGAGCTTGCGCTGGAGGCAGGAGTAGGTCGGCTGGTGCTGACCCACTGCCCGCCGTCCAATGATGCGCACACGCTGCTTCGTGAAGCGCGCGAGGTGTTTGCGGACAGTCTGTCAGCCTACCCCGGCCTGATCGTTCCGCTGTGAACAGCCGCTCCTTCCCTGCCCAGAGGCCGCTTACCTGTATGGCGGCTGCCTTCGGTGTGGGCATCTGGATAGGGGCAAACGCTGTAAACATGGATACTGGGTTGTTCCGGGTGGGTATTCTCTGCGGGGCCGTTCTTTGCCTGATCAGCGCATTGACGGGGAAAAGACTGGTGCTGGGCTGTGCCTTTCTGTTTCTATTTGTTGGTGCGCTGTATGCCAACCGCACCGTGTCCGTGCAACTGCCGCCGGGCGGCAAGTACCAGGTGACCGGCACGGTGAAGGGGGAAAGCCTGCGCCGCGAGGAGGATGGGCGCATACGTGCCGTGCTGCGCGACGTTGAGTTGCGCAATGCCCAAGGCACAGGGCATCATGTACCCTCGGCCTGGTGGACCTATTATCCTGCGATGGATGCCCCCCTGCCGGTTGACGGCCAGCAAGTGCAGATGCAGAGCACGCTTTACCATCCCTCTCCCGCCATGAACCCTTATGGTTTTGACTTCCGGCTGTACCTGCTGCAAAAGGGCATCCCCGTTGGGCTGAGCGGCGCAAGAAATCTGAAGTTTGTACCTACACATCCCGCTGTTGCTACCGATGGCTGGCTGTGCCTGCGCAACACACTGAATGGGCTGCTGGATCAGGCCATGGGGATGGATAGTGCCCTGCCCAAGGGGCTTTTATTTGGCGATACAAGCAGCATTGAAGAGCAAACCAGCCGATCCTTTCGTGATGCGGGCATAGCCCACGTGCTGTCGGTATCCGGCCTGCACATCGGTATCCTAGCCATGGCCCTCGTGTTTATCATGCGCTGGCTGAATCTTTCGCCCCGGGTGCAGTTTGGCGTGCTGCTGGTGGTATTGCTGCTCTATTGCAGGCTGCTGGAGTTTGCGGCTCCCGTGGTGCGGGCCAGCATCCTGACGTTTGTGCTGTTCGGCGCCCGATTGCTGCATGAGCGCAGCGATCCGCTGACCAGCCTGTCCTTTGCCTTTCTAATGATTCTGGCCTTTCGGCCCTTGGACCTGTTCCATGTGGGCTTCCAACTGTCTTTCCTGGCTGTAGCAGGTATCTTTTTGCTGGGCTCCCGCCTTCAGCACAACGCAGAAGCGTGGCTGCAAAAGCATAAGGCACCCAGGTGGGTAAAGAGCGTTGCGGCATCCTACACCATTACGCTCTCCGCCAGCTTGTTTACGGCGCCCGTTGTGGCAGGCACCTTTCACAGGCTTTCGTTGATCGGGCTGTTGTTCAATCCCCTTGCCTGTTTGCTGGTCGGGGTGTTGATGACAGGCAGCCTTGTTGTGCTGGTGATGTCTGCTCTCTCTCTGCCCTTGGCCCAGGCGGCTGCGCAACCCCTCATCTGGCTGGTTCGTCTGTTCAACGCGCTGACAGGCTGGGCAGCCGCGGCACCCTTTGCCACTATCCGTACAGCAGCGCCGACGGCTGCTGTGATGGTGTTTATCTTTGTATGCCTGTTCATGCTTACCCGTTACACCCGGTATCGGGGTTGGAAACGGTTTGTCTTGCCGGGGATTGCCGGTTTGCTAGTGCTTGTCCTTTTTCTTGTGCAGCCCAAAGATGTTTTGCGCTACACGCAGTTCAGCGTAGGGGCCGGGGATGCCGCCATTGTGGAGGACGGAAAACACTCATACATCATTGACACCGGCCCCGACGGAACAGAGATCGCTGCGTATTTGCTCAGCACAGGGCGGAGGGCCGATGCCCTGTTCATCACCCACCTGCATGCAGACCATGCTGGGGGCCTTGCGCACCTGTTGGACGAAGGGATCCCATTGGACGCCCTCTATATCTCACCTCTTGCTGCGCAGGCGCCGGCGGAGGATCCGATGGGCCAGCAGATTGCACGGGCGGTTTATGGGGGAACGGCGGTGCATGTGCTGGCTGCAGGGGACCATGTACAGATAGGCCGGATGGGGGTGGAGGTGTTGTGGCCCCACACGAACAGGACGCATTCCGCCATGGAAGAAAACGACCGGTCCCTTGCGCTGCTGCTGACGCTTGATGATCTGCGCCTGTTCACCGCCGGTGACTTGACGGCAGATTATGAGGTGTATGCTGCCTCCCCCACCCATGTGTTCAAGGCAGGACATCACGGATCAGCCGGCAGTAACAGCCAGGCGCTGTTGTCCGCCGTGTCTCCGCAAATAGCGCTGCTCAGCGCTTCGGGCGCCCAGGAGGAGCGGGCCACAGGCTTCATCCGGGATCTGAAGGAGAGGCAAATCAAGCTGCTGTCAACCGCAACGGGAGGCGCTATCCGATTGAGCGTTCACCCGGGCGGCGTGGTGACCGAACAGTACCTGATGGGAGGCTTTAGATGACCGGAGAAGCGTTTTATAAGCAGATGAAGCTGGGCATCGTGCAGCGCTGCTACCTGTTTGACGGGGAGGAAGAATACACCAAGGAGGCAGCTGTTCGCACCCTGCAATCCAAGGTACTAAAGGGTGAGTTTGCCGAGCTGAACCTGAGCCGTCTGGTGTCTCCTCCTGTTGACGAAATCATTGCGCACGCGGAAACCCTTCCGCTGATGGCGGAGAGGCGGATGGTCATTGTCAGGGACTGTGCCTTTTTTGCGGGCAAAAGCACCGGCGAAGGAGAGGGGGAAAAGGTAGGCAAATCTTCCAGCGACGCGGACAAGTTATGCGACTACCTGGAGCGTTTGCCGGGCACCGTCTGCCTGCTTTTTGTGGTGCGGGGCAAGGCCAATGGCACCCGCAAACTCTATAAGCGCATTCAGAAGGCAGAGGGCGTGGTCACCTTTGAGACGCTGGACCAGTCCACAATGATCAAGTGGATTGCCCGGGAGCTGAAGCGCTATGATAAAGCCGTTGAGCATTCAACGGCCGAGCAGATCGCCTTTGCCCTGGGCGGGGATATGCACGCGCTGGCTGGTGAGCTGGCAAAGCTGGCTGCCCATGCCGGAGACAACCCCTCTGTCACCATGGAGGACTTCCAGGCGGTGGGTACCAAATCGGTGGAATATCGTGTGTTTGACCTGAGCGATGCGCTGATCGCCGGCCAGGCCAGGCGGGCCACAGGGTTGATGCACGACATGCTGGTTGAAGGGGAGGAACGGCTGATGCTGTTGGCCTTGCTGCAGAGGCAGTATCGGCAGCTGCTGTTTGCTAAAATACTGGCGGATAGCCGCGTGCCAAGCGACCAGGCCGCCAGACAGCTTTCTGTGCCCCCTTTTGTTGCCCGCAAGCTGATGCAGCAGGCTGGAAGGTATAGCATAGGCAGCCTGAAGGAGGCTTACGATCTGCTGATCGATACCGAATACCTGGTGAAGTCCGGGCAGATCCCGGAGGAGGGCTCACTGGAACAGGCAGTTTTCCGCATCATGGCTGCCGGACGGGAGGTTTCCCGTGGTAAATAAGCTAAGAGCAATCCTGGAACCCAGTGGCCTGCACATGCGCATGGAGCAATACGAGCGACTGGAGGCCTATCACGCGCTCCTGCTGGAGTGGAACCAGCGCATGGATCTGACCAACGTGCCGCCAGATGAAATGCCCCTGCGCCATTATGCCGACAGCCTTCTTCCCCTCCTGAGGCAGGACCTGTTTTTGCAGGGCGCCCGCCTGGTGGACGTGGGCAGCGGCGCCGGGTTTCCGGGCCTGCCCCTTGCCATCGTACGCCCGGATATGGAAGTTGTGCTGCTGGATTCTTTGAAAAAGCGCTGCCTGTTTTTGCAGACTGTTGTGGATACGGTTGGCCTTGCCAATGTATGCGTGCTGCATGGACGGGCGGAGGATGCAGCGCGGGGAGAGCTGCGGGCCGTTTTTGACCTGGCCGTGGCCCGGGCTGTGGCGCCGCTGCGCGTTCTTGCGGAGTACTTGCTGCCCTTTGCGAAGGTGGGGGGCAAGGCCGTTTGCTGGAAAGGCCCTGCGGCCAGGGAGGAACTGAACCAGGCACAGAACGCGCTAAAGCTGCTGGGGGGACGTGCAGACGCTCCCTGGATGCTGCCTCTGCAGGACCAGGAGCATATGCTGCTGACAATTCACAAAACCATTGCTACACCTAAAATCTATCCACGGAAAGCGGGAACACCGGGCAAAAAACCCCTATAGCGTCAAATGTTGTGCTTTTTCGAGAAGGCATACATACCAATGGAGGCGGCCACCGCCAGGTTCAGCGAGTCGATGGCGGGGTTGTGGGGAATGCGCACAGGCTGGCCCAGGGTCAGGTACTCGGCGGGCAGCCCTGCGCCTTCATTTCCCATGATTAAAGCAAAAGGTGAAACGGCGTTTGCGGCAGCTTCATCCAGGGGAATGGATGCCTGCAGCATAAAGGGATACAGCGCATGCTCGGGATAGGCGGCGTGGTAATCTTCAAAGCAGGTGAAAGACTGCACGCGCATGGAAAACAGGGCGCCCATGCTGGCCCGGACAACCTGGGGATCATGCAGGTCAGCGGCAGGCAGGATCACTGCCATGTTAAGAAACTGAAAGCCCAGCGCTGTGCGCAGGATGGTGCCCAGATTGCCCTTGTCGCCGGGATGGTAGAGCACCAGATGGTTGCTATCTTTCTGCAGCGGATGCTCCTGTTTGGCGAAAACGGCGGCGGCAAATACATTGTCCTTTTGAGAAATGCGGGCAAGGGCCCGGTCTGCCGTTTCCACACGGATACTCCGTTCCCTGCACAGCGCCAACAATTCGGGGAGTATATCGCTGCTCTCCGCTTTTGAATGGACCAGCACCCGGGACACGCTGTCAGGGCGCTTCTTCAGCGCCTCCATGCAAGGAAAAAAACCGGGGGCATAAGAATAGGAGAGATCCCTGTGATAGGGTCTTAGGGCGGGCATAAAAGCACCTCGTCAACCTTTCAGCGCCAGCAGCAGTTCATTCAGCAGATGCATAGCCAGCTGTTTACCATCCTGCCCCACTTCACCAATGGGGCCAACGCAGGAGGGGCAGCCTGCCTCACAGTCGCACCGACGGATCAACTCCAGCGCCTGGGTCAGCAGCACGCTGCGCATGGGATATGCCTTCTCTGCAAGACCGATGCCGCCGGGGCTATTGTCATAGAGGATCAGCGTGGGCAGGTCAGTGAAAGGACTTTTGACCTGATAGCTCACTGCGATATCGTGGCCGGCGCACATCAAGTACAGGGGACAGATGATCCGCAGCGTGTTGCAGATGCCCAGCATACCGTTTTGCAAGCTGTCCTTGGGATACTTGAGTGCATTGGCCCGGGGCAGCGTGAGCCACATGGCCTGGGTATGCATGTCCGTTTCGGGCAGCCGTACCGGGCCGTAGCCCAGGCTCTCTCCGGTATCAAACTTCATCTTTTTAAAGATCTTCACCAGCGCGGTCACCTTGATCTCGCCAAAGAATGCATTTGCATCCTGCCGGTCAATGTCCAAAAGGCTCAGGCTGATATTGAGATCCGCATCCGTATAGTAATTCACATTGACGCGCCTGATGAATGCCTTGCAGGCGTCAAAGTCCAACTTCTCCACCTGATACTGCACTCCTTCATGCAGGTAGATGGCGTTTTCATGCAACAGCATCGGCACCGTAAACCGGCCCATCTCGCCCACCACCCGCACACGCTCGGGATTGGTAATATCCATAATAAGGAAGTTTTCGGTCATGGCGGTGCGCAGGCTGATTTCACTGGCCGGGAAATCCTCCGTTGCCCAGTGCCAGACACCGCCCACATTGCGCACAATCTGCGCTTCCTGCAGATAGCCCAGCATGCTGTCCGCCCCCAGCGCGTTGCCAAAGGCCTCGCCGTCCTTGAAGGGCAGTTCA
>JAAZBR010000115.1 GCA_012513735.1 Clostridiales bacterium
ACCTGGTACCCCTCCTGGAACCGCGGCCCCATCGTGTTCTACTACAAGGACGATGCCCGTGCCCAGAGCGCCTATGAGTTCGTAAAGCACTTCATCTCTGCCGACGTCAACGCCGGTTGGGTGGAGGCCGTCACGGCCTTGGCCCCCTACTCCTGGACCAAGGAAACCGAAGCCTACAAGGCCTTCGTTGCCCAGGATACCCTGGCCGTGCAATCCCTGAAGGCTGTGGAGGCCAACCTGGGCGTCGCCGGTTCCCTGCCCGCTGTAGAGGGCGCCAACGTAGTTCGCACCGCGTTGCAGGATGCAGTGAAAAAGGCAGCGCTGGGCGAGATGACCGTGGACGCCGCCTGGGATGAATGCGTCAAGGTATCCAACGCCGCACTTCAAGGCAAGTAATCTGTCCATCGGGGCTGCCGCCAAGCGGCAGCCCTTTCTTTTTATTTTAATGCAATGATGGGAGTATAGCATGCGGGTTAGAATGGAACACCTGACAAAGAAGTTTGGCAGCTTCACGGCGGTGAAGGATTTTACCGTCACCCTGGAGGACGGCGAACTGGTTTGCCTGCTGGGGCCTTCCGGCTGCGGCAAAAGCACGGTGCTCAATATGCTGGCAGGCATTTTACCGGTTACGAAAGGCCAGATATTCTTTGATGAAGAGGATGTGACAGAACTGCCGCCCGAACAGCGGGGCATTGGGCTGGTGTTCCAGAACTATGCGCTGTATCCCCACATGACGGTGATGGGCAACATCAGCTTCCCGCTGGAGATCCAGCGGCTCCCCAAGGAGGAGCGGGAGGCGCGCTCCGCCGAGATGGCGCGCCTGGTCCACATGGACAGCATGCTGAGCCGCAAGCCAAAGGAGCTGTCCGGTGGCCAGCAGCAGCGGGTTGCCATCGCCCGGGCGCTGGTAAAAAAACCGCGCCTGCTTCTGCTGGATGAACCCCTCAGCAACCTGGACGCCCGCCTAAGGCTGGAAATGCGCGAGGAGATCCGCCGCATCCAGCAGGAAACCCAGGTCACCACCATTTTCGTCACCCATGATCAGGAAGAGGCCATGAGCATTTCCGACCATATCGTGCTGATGAAGGATGGGGTGCTGCAGCAGCACGACAAGCCCCAGGAGCTGTACAACGACCCGGTCAATCAGTTTGTGGCCGACTTTTTGGGCAATCCCCCCATCAACAACCTGCCCGGTACATGCCAGGGAGGAGTGTTTGTCATGGCGAATGGTACCCGACTTGCCTTGGAGAATTGCCTGCGCGTGCCCAGCGGTACGGCAGTCAGCCTGGCTGTACGGGCCGAGAGCTTCCTGGTGGAAGACAGCCCTGCGCCTGACCGCCTGACGTCCAGGGTGCTCAGCGTGTATCAGATGGGCAAGGAGGAGATGGCGCTGCTCAGCTTTGGGGGCGTCAGCTTCCGTGCCTACATTTCCTCTGATTACGGCCTGAAGAAGGGCGACTTGGTGCACCTGGGTCTGCGCAACCGAGGCGTGTTCCTGTTCGACCGATCCTCGGGGGTGCGCTACTGATGCAGCAGAATATGCAGGCACTGAAGTCCCGGCAAAAACCCCGGCGTCAGCACGGGCTGCTGCGCATTGTGGTGCATATCGTACTGTTTTTACTGCTGGGCGCTTTGCTGTTGTTGGGCGGCATCTATGGCCGCCTGGCGCTGGAAAAGCGCACCCATGACCAGCGAGAAGCCGCACGCATCGATGCCCTGCTGGAGGATAGCATTGCCCAGGCCCGGGAGGTTTTACTGCAGGGGCAAACTGACCCCGGGCTGCTGCGCAGCGTCAACCAGGGGTTCTCTTCCCGCAAGCGGCTGCTGAAGGAGCAGATCGCCAGCCAGGTGCGAGAAGGCATGCAGAACCAGGCCATTGTGGAGCATGTCCTGGATGCGCTGCTGGATGGCGTCCTCTCCCGCACCCAGGATCCGGCGGCCCGGCAAATGCTGACCGATACCATGCAGGGAAGCCGGCAGCAGCTGATAGAGGCTATTTCCCAGCGCACGGCTGAGGCGGTGGAGGGCATGACCGTTGCCCAGGCGCGGCTGAGCCTGCCGGTTACCACACCGCACTACGGGCTGATCTACTATTATGCGGCCTTGATCGCCGCAGGCGCCTTCTTCCTGCTGTTTGCGCTGGCCCTTCTGTTTGTATGGCTACGCTACGACAACCGCAAAAAGGCCCGGGTGGGTGAGCTGCTGGAGCCCCTGGACTACCTGATACCCTTCTTCATCGGCGTGGCGTTGTTCACCCTGTACCCCATTGTACGGGTTGTAATCATGAGCTTTCAGGAGCGCTACCGGCTGGAGGGCACCTTTGCGGGCTGGGGGCTGGGCAACTATCAGTATGTGCTGCAGGGTATCCCGGGTACCAGCAACTACTTCCTCCAGGGCCTGCGCAATACCTTGCTGTATGTGTTGTACACCGTGCCCATTTCCACTGCCCTGGCCATAGTAATCGCCTATCTGCTCAACCAGCGCCTGCGCTTTTCGGCACTGTTTCAAACAGGCTACTTCCTGCCCATGGTCACCTCGGTCACTGC
>JAAZBR010000116.1 GCA_012513735.1 Clostridiales bacterium
CGGCTGTCAGGTTGATCTGATCGACAACTATGAAGCCCATGTAGATGCGCTCAATGCCCGGGGCGCACACATCATCGGCACGGTGGATATGACGGTGCCGGTCAAGGCGATGCTACCCGAGCAGATGACGGGCGTGTACGACATCATCTTTCTGTTTACCAAACAACTGGCTAACGAGCAGGTGTTGCCGGCGCTGCTGCCCCACCTGGGACCGGACAGCACGGTGTGCACCCTGCAAAACGGCGTGCCGGAGCCCTATGTAGCACAGATCGTGGGCCAGCAGCGCACCGTGGGCGGCACGGTGTTGTGGGGCGCTACATTTATTGAGCCCGGCGTATCAGAACTGACGCAGGACATTACCAAAAACGATCACCTGTTTGAAATCGGAGAGATGGATGGCACCATCGGCCAGCGCATCCAGCAGGTATCCCAAGTGTTAGGCTACATGGGCCCCGCCAAAATAACAGATCAACTGATGGCCTCCCGTTGGGGCAAGCTGATCAACAACGCCTGTATGAGCGGCATGTCGGCAGCCTGTGGCGCCACCTTTGGTGAAGTGCTGCAGAACCCGCGCTCCTGCGCATGCCTCAGCTATCTGGGCCGCGAGGTGATGGTCTGCGCCCAGGCGGAGGGCTACCAGTTACCCATTTTGCTCAACGAGTTGCCGCCGGACTCCCTTGCGCTGGAGGATCAGGCCATGTATGAGGAAAACCAGCGCATGTTCAAAGTGATGTATCAGGATATGCATCCGGCCAAGGCCAGCATGCTGCAGGACCTGGAAAAAGGTAAGAAGACCGAGGTGGGCATGATCAACGGCTATGTCTGTCAGGCAGGCCGTAAGCACGGCATCCCCACCCCCTTTAACGATATGGTGGTCAGCATTGTGCATCGGATCGAAAAGGGAGAGCTGCCCCTGTCCATGGACAATTTGCAGCAGTTTCCGCAGGAATGGTTCACCTTTGCCTGACAACAGGCAGTAACGTAATACAAGCAAAGGAAGGAAAAGTATGGAATTCGTTGCGATTGCTGGAATGATCCTGGCGGTTGCCGTGCTCATCATCGGTGCATACCGGGGCATTGGCGCACTGCCCATCACGCTGCTGGCGGCCATTGTGGTCGCCCTCACCAACCGCATTGACCTGTGGAACGGCATTGCGGGCACCTACATCGATGGTTACATCAGCGTATACAAATACTTTTTGCTGATGTTCTGCTGTTCCAGCCTGTATGCCAAGCTGATGGACCTGTCTGGCAGCGCCACGGCTATCGGCTACCAGTTTATTGACTGGTTTGGCAAGAAGAATGTAATGCTGGTGAGCACCCTGGTGATCAGCGTGCTGACCTACGGCGGCGTTAGCCTGTTTGTGGTGGTGTACGCAGTGGCGCCCATCATGTTCCTGCTGTTCAAAGAGGCAGACCTGCCCCGTCACCTCACGATGGCTTGTCTCATCACCGGTTCAGCCTCCTATACCATGACGGCGATGCCGGGCACCCCCTCACTGACCAACGCCATCCCCACCACATACCTGGGCACCACGCTGACGGCGGCTCCCATCATGGGCATCATCGCCACCATCGCCATGTTTGGCCTGGCTATGGTGTACATGAAGTGGGCAGAGAAAAAGGCGCGTGCCAACAACGAGCACTGGACATACCCGGACAAGGTGGATCCCAAGCTGTATGAGGTCAAGGACCGCTCCACCCTGCCCAACATCTACAAGGCGTTTGCCCCACTGATCACATTGGTGGTCATCATTGTGGCGGGCAGCCAGTTGAAAATGACCACCACCAGCATAGTGGATGGCGTAGAGGTCACCAATACGGTGGCGCGCTATACCGGCGTGCAGTTGGCCGTGGTGGGCATGGTGATTGCTGCGGCGATGACCTATCTGCTCAACCTGAATAAATTCCACGGGAAAGACATGAAAGCCATTGTGACCAGCGGCTTTGAAGGTGGCATTGATGGCATCGGCGGCCTGGCCGGGGTCAGTGCCTTTGGCGCGGTGGTGGCCAGCTCCGATGCCTACAAGGGCATTGTGGATTACATTGGCACCATGAACATGAACCCCTATCTGCTGGGCGTTGTGGCCACGATGCTCATCTCGGCCATCACAGGCTCTTCCTCGGGCGGGCTGCGCATCATGTTTACCTCCCTGAAGGACACTTTCCTGTCTTCCAACGCCAACCTGCCTGTGCTCCACCGGCTGACGGCGATTTCAGCGGACGCGCTGGACACGCTGCCCCATTCCCCCGGCTTGTTTGTGATGCTGGATGTACTGGGGCTTGAGCACAAAAATGCCTACCGGCATGTGTTCTGGTGCAGCACGCTGATCCCCCTGTTTGTGACGGCTGTGCTGACGCTGATTTCCGTGCTGTTTCTGTAATCAATTCCCCGTAACCTGATAAAGGAGATATCATGTCAAACCTGAAAAATAAACGGGTAATCACGGTGGCTATCACCGGCTCCTGGCCTACCAAGGAGGATAATCCCAACCTGCCGATCACGCCGGAGGAAATTGCCAGCAGCGTGTATGAGTGCTGGAAGGCGGGCGCTGCCATTGCCCATATCCATGTGCGCAATGATGATGGCACCCCCTCTACAGATTTTGCCAAATACAAGGAGACGGTGGAACGCATCCGGGCGATGAAGGACTGTGATATCTGCATCAACATCACCAGCTCGGGCAGCGTCGGGTTTGGCGATGAGGAGCGCATTTACCCCCTGCAGCAGTTGCTGCCCGAACTGGCCTCCTACGATGCAGGTACCCTCAACTGGCAGCACCGCACCATCTTCGAAAACCACCCGCGCTTTCTGGAAAAGCTGGGCCTGGCCCTTCAGGAGAGCAACATCAAGCCGGAGATCGAGATCTTTGATGCCGGCATGGTGTACAACGCCATCTATTACATAAAAAAGGGCATTTTGAAGCCACCCTGCCACTTCCAGTTTGTGCTGGGCTGTCCCGGCGGCATGATGAACACGGTGGAAAACCTGGTGTTCCTGAAGTCACTGCTGCCGGAAGGCTCCACCTGGGCAGGATGCGGCATCGGCGCCGGCCACATGCCCATCATGATGGCCACTATTGCCATGGGCGGGCACCTGCGCGTGGGCATGGAAGATAATGTGATGTGGCAAAAGGGTGTGCCGGCAGAAAGCAATGCCCAGTTTGTCACCCGCGCCCGCCAGCTGCTGGAGATGAACGGCCTGCAGGCAGCCACCCCGGAAGAAGCCCGTCAAATCTACGGCCTGGTGCGCAAGGTATAACCAGCGCATCAAATCAGCATTCACAGACAAACGCCGCCGCGTTGTTTACGCGGCGGTGTTGTGCGTTCCAGAGGGCAGCATACTGTCAGCCTTCCCCATTCTCCTCCAGAGCCCAGCCCTTGGCCCGCTCCACCGCCCGGCGCCAGCCGCGCAGGGCGCGCCTGCGATCCTCCTCCTCCATCAGGGGCTGGAACTCGCTCTCCGCACGCCAGTGGGACTGGGCGGCCAGGGGACTGTCAAACAGCCCCACCCCCATGCCCGCCAGCAGAGCGGCGCCCAGGGCCGTGGTCTCGGCCGTGCGGGGACGCTGGACGACGATGGCAGACAGGTCTGCCTGCATCTGCATCAGCAGGTTGTTCCGGGTGGCGCCTCCGTCTACCCGCATCACATCCGGCTGACGGCCCACATCCCGGGCCATGGCCTGCAGCAGCTCATCGCTTTGAAAGGCAATGGCTTCCAGCGCCGCCCGGGCAATGTGGGCAGCACCCGTGCCCCGGGTGAGGCCCACCAGCGTTCCCCTGGCGTACATGTCCCAGTGGGGTGCGCCCAGGCCCGTGAAGGCGGGCACGAAGTACACCCCGCCGCTGTCCGGCACGCTGCGGGCCAGGGCCTCTGATTCATTGGAGGTGCGGATGATCTTCAGCTCATCCCGCAGCCACTGAATGGCAGCACCCGCCACAAACACGCTGCCCTCCAACGCGTAGGTAGGCTGGCCTTTCAGCCGCCAGGCCATGGTGGTCAACAGGTTGCTGGCGGATAGCCGGAAATGGACTCCCATGTTCATCAGCATAAAGCAGCCGGTGCCATAGGTGTTCTTGGCCTGTCCTTCCTCATAGCAGGCCTGGCCGAACAGGGCCGCGTGCTGGTCTCCGGCCAGGGCCGCCACAGGCACCGGCACGCCCAGGATGTCCGCACGCAGCATACCCACCTGCCCCGCCGTGTCCAGCACCCGGGGCAGCACCTGCGGGGGGATGTGCATCATGCGCAGCAGTTCCTCATCCCACGCCTGTGTGTGCAGGTTAAACAGCATCGTGCGCCCCGCGTTGGTGGCGTCGGTCACATGGGGATGGCCCTGTACCAGATGCCAGCAGAGGAAGCTGTCCACCGTACCGAAACATAGCTCCCCTTTTTCTGCCCGGCTGCGGACGCCCAGATGGTCCAGCAGCCACTGCAGCTTGGTGCCGCTGAAATAGGCGTCGGGCACCAGGCCGGTCTTCCGCCGGATGGCATCGCCGGCGCCCTCCCCCTTCAGCCGGTCCACCAGCGGGGCGGTACGGCGGCACTGCCACACAATGGCCGGGTGCAGGCATTCCCCGGTGTCACGGTCCCACAGCAGGGTGGTCTCCCGCTGGTTGGTGATGCCAATGGCCGCAATTTCCCGGGGATCAATGCCCGCCTTGCGCACTGCCACCCGCAGCGCCTCCACCTGGGTGGACAGGATATCCTTGGGGTCATGCTCCACCCAGCCGGGCTGAGGATAATGCTGGGCAAAGGTCCGCGCATCGGCCGCAATCACCTCGCCTTCCAGAGAAAACACAATGGCGCGGGAAGAGGTAGTGCCCTGGTCCAGGGCAACAAGGTAGCGTTGGTTCATGATGCTGCTCCTTCCTCAGAAAAGATTCCATGATGCGCAAAGAGGGCGGAGTCACCGCCCTCTTTGTATCGTTCAGCATAGACTACTCCAGCCGGATGCCGTAGAGGAAGTTGTTGTCCTTGTCGGCTGTACCGATGACCAGCACATCGTTGTATACAGCGGGGGAAGCTTCGATCTTGCCCTCTAGGTCCAGAGTATACAACACGCTGCCGTTGCGGGCGTCCAGCAGGGTCAGCAGGCCCTTCTCATCCGCCTGCACCAGGCAGGCATCGCCGGAGGGAGTATATACAGCCACCGGGGAGGAGATGGCGTTGGCGCTCAGCTCGTACCTCCACACCTCGGCGCCCGTCTGCTTGTTCAGCGCCAGCACCGTAGC
>JAAZBR010000117.1 GCA_012513735.1 Clostridiales bacterium
CTTCATAGAAAACGGACTTCTTCGCCATCTCCTTAAGGAACTGGGTCTTGTAATACGCGGCGGGAAACTCCGGCGCGATGGTCGCGGTGTTTGTTAGCACGTTCGCTGCCATAGTTAATCACTCCTTATGTCAATTTTTCCTTGACGGCTCAGCTGCTTCCTAAAAGCGGCATACTCGTCATCTGTCATCTTGCTGTAGTCCTTGGGCGTCGGCTGGGTAGCCACGCCACGGTTCACAGGAGGGGTTTTGTTCTGGTTGCGATGGGCAAAAACTTCATTCAGGTCCATGTTGCCCGACATGACAGCGCTTTCTTCCGCCTCAGACATCCCTTCCAGCACGTCCACACCATGATCCGCCTTTATCGCGTCACGTTGTTTGGCAAGCCGGGCCATCCAGGCATCATTGGCATTGTCCTGATGGGGCGCTTCCTCCTTTGGCTTGTCCACAGTGGGGGGCTTGACGGCGCGCTTGAGCTCAATGAACTCCCGTGCCAATTCTTCGCTGATCCCGTTTTCTGTGGCAAACACCCTTGCCTGGGCGGACAGCAGGTCACTCATAATGTCCTGATCTCCTTTTCCGGCAAAGGCTTTCCGCACTTCTGTGGCGAATGTGAGGTCGTTCTCATACTTCTTGAGGCTTTCCTGCTCAATTTTCTGTCGCTCCTCATCCACCCGCTTCTTCAGCGCGAAGGAGAATCGTTCAGCGTCGGTCTTTTCCTGCGGGGCGGCGTCCCCCGTGTTTACGCCCGTTTCAGGGGTTTTGACTTCAGCTTCCGTCCTGGCAGCCCCCTGCGCAGCGTCGCCCTGCGCGGCCTGCCCGTCCTGGGGGTTTACGACCGTGTTTTCTTCCATGGCTTCTCTCCTGTGATTTTTTTATATAAAGCGTCGCCGCCTTATACCGCTGGGGTTTCCATAAAGGCGCCTGCCTCTGCCTGAGTTTCGGCCAGGCTGGCCGCCTGCTGGGCCATCATGTCCTTGAGCATCATCAACTGCTGGCCCATGGCCTGGTTTTCCTGGGCCATGCCCTCCAGCTGCATGCGGGCGCTCTGCTCTTGCTGGGCCTTGATCTCCCGGATGGCGGCCAGGAAGCGATCCTTCCCGTCCACCTGCAGCAGCTTGATCATCAATTCCACATCCAGGCTCTGGTCCTGCTGGGCGGCGGCGTTGAACAGCTGCATGATCAGGTTGTTCTCCGCCTGCACCCGCATGGGGTTCTTCCGCTGAATCTGAATCCGCACGGCGTAGGGCATCAGGTCGGACTTGTCAAACATCCCGTCCACGGTGATCTGCTTATAGGCGCCGTTGTCGCCCACAATGCTGATCACGCGGTCTTTCTTGTAAAACTGCTTGATCAGCCAAAGGATTTGCTCAACGCCTTCCTTCAGGCCCTGCTTGAACACCTCGGTACGGAACCGGCTGGTCTTGTTTCCCGTCTCGATCAGGGACTGGATGGCCCCCATGGCCGTGATGCCGCCGCCATACTCGCCCCGGTTAAACTGGCTCTGGCCGCTGTCCTGCTTCATCATGTCGATAAAGCTGAACATCTGACCCTGTACGCTGGAGGGCAGGCGCAGCTCGGGGAACCAGCGCACATGGGATTCGCCTATCATTTCGCCCTTCACCAGCTGCTTGTTCAGATCTTTCAGGTCATCTTCGTTGATGCCCGACTGCTCGTCATATAGGATCCGCTGCTTGGTGTTGATCCGCGCATTTTCGTCCACATACTGGGCATAGCGGTTCACCGCCCGCTGCAGGGGCAGCAGTTCGATCACCATGCCCCGCCCGTGGCTCTTGTTCAGCACCCGGGTGTGGACATCCAGCACGAAGGGGTATTGCCCGTGTTTGTAAATCCCCTGCGGGTTCGTTTTCTCGGAGCAATACAGCAGCGCATCCCCCGCGATATAGGCCACATGGATAAAGTGGCGCCTCGCCTTGGCATCAAACACCCGGTACCAATACTCCAGCAGCAGAATCTCGTCATCGTCATCGCCCACAGCTGATGGGGCTTCCCGTTCCACGTCTGAGCGGCTATAGGCCCCGCTGGTCACATATTTGGCCTTGTCGGGGTAATGCTGCTCAAAGTAGCTACGCGGGTACCAGCTCTTCTTGAACAC
>JAAZBR010000118.1 GCA_012513735.1 Clostridiales bacterium
TGCCCAGTTGAACTGTGGCACTTCAGGCTGCCCACACAGGACTACCCCGTGGTCGCCCTGCAGCTGTTCAACCTGTCTGACAAGACGGTGACCAGCATTCAGGCGGCCTTTTTGTGTTTCAATGCGGAAGGGGAACGCCTGTCCCGCCAGGTGGAGCGGGTGGCCGACCTTCAAGGCGCCAAGCGGTCCGCTTTTGAGATGGATGTGGCGGTGGAGGACGGCGCCCAGGCCGCGCGTATGGATTTTATCATCGAAAAGGTGTGGTTCATGGATGGCACCGTGTGGCGCCGGGGCTTTGGAGAATCCATAGACTACCAGGACAACCGTCTGGAAAGCGGCAAGCAGCTCGACGCCCTGCGCCATGTGGCCGGCCAGGATGCAAGGGGCTATCCCAGCGATCAGACCGGTGTGTGGGTGTGTGTCTGCGGACGGCCCAATGCCTCAAGCCAAGATATCTGCGTCCGCTGCCAGCGCGAAAAGCGGGAGGTATTCAGCCGTTTCAGCAAGGCAGCCATCGAGAAATACATATACGAGTTCGAAAGCGCCATGGAGGAGAAGGCCCGCCACGTCCGGGAGGAGGCTGGCCGCATGCAGCAACAGCGCGAGGAAGAAGAGCTGAAGCAGCGCAAGCGCCGCCGGCGCATCCGCGTGGCTGCTATTACCATCGTGGTGGCGGCGGCGGGCGCCTATGGCATCTACTTCCATGGCATCCCTGCCTACAACTACTACCGCGCTGGCGAACTGATGAAAACCAAGGACTACATCAAGGCACGCGAGGCATACCTGGCGCTGAAGGATTATGGCGAGAGCGTCACCCTGGCCCAGGAGGCGGACTACCTGAGGGCGCAGGACACGGCGGCTGTCGGCACCCTGACCGGATACCGGGCCGCCCAGGATATTTATGAGGCCTTAAGTGGCTACAAAGACAGTGCTGCCCTGGCCAGCCGTATGCGCCTGGAGCGAGCCGAGTTGCTGCGCCTGGAGGGGGAGTATGCCCAGGCTATCTTGTTGTATGAGGAGATCCCCGGCTTTGAAACCGCAGATGCCCAGAAGACGCTGGCGCACTATGAATGGGCCATGAAGCTCAAAAACGAGCTGAACTACGAGGAGGCGCGCAAGAAGTTCCTTGTGCTGGGCGACTACCGGAACGCCGGCCAGCAGGCGGAGGACTGCCTGTACCTGCCTGCCGTCAATCTGCTGGAGAAGGGAGAATACGCCCAGGCGGAGGAACTGTTTTTGCAGCTGGCCGACCAACAAAGGGCGGCCCCCCGCCTGCAGGATACCCGCTACCGCTGGGGCGAGCAGCTTTACGCTGCCGGACAGTATGACCAGGCTGCCGAGAAGTACCTGGCCGCAGGTAACTACCTGGATTCCTCCCGCAAGGCGGCCGCATGCCTTTACGAGCCGGCCAAGCTGCTGATGTCTGAAGGCCAGTACGCCCAGGCGCAGGAGAAACTGCGCAAGATCCCGGGCTTTGAGGATGCGGATTATCTGGTGGAGGAGTGTTCCTACCAGCTGGGGCTGATAGCCATGCAGGCGGGCGAGTACGAGCAGGCTATCGCCCTGTTTGAGGCGGCCCCCGCCATTTCCACCACCCCCCAGGCCATCAAGGAGGCGGCATACCACCGCGCCCAGCAGCTACAGAAGGCGGGGCAGGGCGAGGAAGCCGTGGCGATGTACGACAGGGCGGGGGATTTCCGCGACGCGGCGGAAGCCGTTCAGGCCCTGCGCTACGAGCTGGGCATTGCCGCTGCCAATGAGCGCCGCTACGGGGATGCCGAGCGCCTGTTTGAGGCGCTGGGTGATTACCGCAACAGCGCGGAGGAGCTGCAGCGAGCCCGCTACAGCCGCGCCATTGAGGATCTGGAGGCCGGCAGGGTGGATACCGCCCTCACCGCCTTTGAAGCGCTGGGTGGCTATTCTGCTAGTGCGGATTACCTGAAACAGGCCCACTATCAAAAAGCTGAAACGGCGCTGGCGGCGGGCGAATACGCCGCTGCGGCCGCCGGCTTTGAAAAGGCCGGGGACCACCAGGATGCCCCGCAGAAGCGGCAGGAGAGCATCTACCTGCAGGCACAGCAGCTTTTGAACCAGCAGGACAAAACCGAGGCCACGCTGCTGCTCAAGCAGATCGAGGGTTACAAGGACGCCACCGAGATTCTGCAGTCCACCGCCTATCAGGTGGCGGCCGGTCTGAAGGCGGCCGGCAACTATCGAGAGGCCGCCCAGCAGTTTGCACTGATCGAGGGTTATCAGGATGCGGCGGCCCAGGCGGAGGAATGCTACGATCTGTACTATGCCGATGCCTACAAGACCGCCAAGGATGCCGTGCGCAAGAAGGACTACAAAACAGCCATCGATGCCCTGGATCCCCTCGACCGGGAGAACCCCGGCGACAAGTACAAGGATGTGCAGCGCATTTGGCAGGATGCGGTGTACCAGTATGCCAACCAGCTTTATAATGATCGCCAGCCCTACGAGGCATTGCCCTATTATCAGAAGATCATTGACTATCGCGATGTGAAAAAGCAGCGTCTGACTCGGGTACCCTACCGCATTCTGGGCACATGGCAGACAGACAAGGGGTTCACCATGACCTTTTCAGCAGACGGCACCTGCGAAATCGACGGGCGCAAGTACTACTTTTTTGCCCGCAATTTCCAACTGGCCGTTGGCGACCGCGCAGACGAGCTGCATGACACCTACAACATCCTGAACCTGAACGACAAGGTGCTGAACCTGCGCCGGGACAAGCCGCGCACCCTGTACAAGATGAACCGGATGGCGGAGACAGCGCCCTGATGCAGCAGACCATTGCCCGCTACCGGGATTTGACAGAGTTGCAGGATGGCGGCGAGATACCCGCTCTGCACGGCGCCCGTGCGCTGATGGTGTTTTTTGTGGCTGCCTTTCATGTGTGGCAGCAAAGCTGGCTGGCGCCCTCCTTTAACCTCCTGGGCCTGCACATCAACTTGGATTCGCTGCTGCGCACGGGCTACATGTGGGTGGACGGCATGCTGCTGCTCAGCGGTTTTCTGTGTTACCTGCCCCATGCCCATGCCCGGGCGGCCGGGCGGCCGTCCCCGGCCGCGGGGCATTTCTACCGCAGACGGTTTTTCCGCATCGTGCCCACCTATGTGATCAACCTGGTGGTGGTGCTGCTGATGGTAGCCCTGCCCCAGGGCCGGTATACCGATCCCTGGGCCGGCACCCGGGACATGCTGGCCCACCTCACCTTTACCCACAACCTGTTTGATTTCAGCTACCTTCTGACGCCCCTCAACGGCGTATTGTGGACCCTGGCGGTGGAGGTGCAGTTCTACCTGCTGTTCCCGCTGCTGGCCCGGGCTTTCCGGCGTATGCCGCTGATGACCTATGCGGGTATGACGGCGGTGGCCTTTGGTTTCCGTGCCTATGCCTCGTCGCTGCAGGATAGTAGCATGTGGCTCAACCAGCTTCCTGCGTTTCTGGATGTCTACGCCAATGGCTTTGTGGCCGCCAGCGTGTTTGCCAGCCTGCGCCGCCGCATGAAGGAAGACAGTTGGACCCGCATTCTGATGAGCGTGTGCGCCTTTGCGGCGGTGGTCGTGCTGGCGCTGCTGGTCAGGGATCAGGCGGCGGAGTATGAGGTGCACAACGTGCGTCTGGGCCAGATGGCGCGGCGCTACACCCAGTCGGTCATGACGGCGTTGTGCCTGCTGGGCGTCTCTTTGGGCCTGGGCGGCATCCGGCTGCTGCTGGGTAACCCGGTCACCCGGTTTCTGTCGCAGATTTCCTTCCAGTTTTACATGTGGCACATGGTGGTTGCATTGCAGATGCGGCACTGGGGCATCCCGGCATCATCCCATGCATATCCCAACCAGATGGGGGATATCGTCTGGCAGCGCAGCTATGTATTGCTGTGGTTTGTGGTCACCCTGGCGATTTCCACAGCCATTACCTATTTCATTGAACAACCCATCGCGCGCAGGTTTTCGGGCAAACCCCGTCCGGCACGCAGAATCAAGGAGGCAAGCAAGTGAAGGACCCACGCATGGACAAGCTGGCGGACATTCTGATCAACTATGCCACCAGCCTGCAGCCCGGAGAGAAAATTCTGATTGAAGACCGGGGGTTCAACCGCGAATTGGTGGTTGCCATTGTCAACCACGCCTACAAGGCCGGCGGTCTGCCCTATGTGAACCTGATGGATGCCCAGGTGGAGCGTGCCATGCAGAGGGGCGCCACCCAGGATCTGTGGGACTGGCATGCCAGGCTGGACAGCGCCCGTATGCGGGATTGTGCTGCCTACATCGCCATCCGTGGCGGTGACAATGCCTATGAGACTGCCGATGTGCCCGACAGCCAGAAGCGCCTGTACAGTGTGCAGTACAGCCAGCCCGTGCACTCCAATATCCGGGTGCCCCACACCAAGTGGGTGGTGCTGCGCTACCCCAGCCCTGCTATGGCCCAGCAGGCCGGCATGTCCACAGAGCAGTTTGAGGATTTCTACTTCAAGGTGTGCACGTTGGACTACAGCCGCATGAGCAGGGCCATGGATCCGTTGGTCCGGCGCATGGAGACAGCTGACAGGGTGCACATCAAGGGCCCCGGCACCGACCTGCGCTTTTCCATCAAGGGGCAGAGGGCTATCAAGTGCGACGGCCGGATGAACATCCCGGATGGGGAGATCTACACCGCGCCCCTTCTTGACAGCGTGGAGGGGGTGCTGCAGTACAACACGCCCAGCCTGTACCAGGGTAAAACCCACGAGAACATCCGCTTTGTGTTCAAAAAGGGACAGATTGTAGAGGCCACCGGCAGCCAGCAGGAGGCCCTCAACAACATCCTGAACACCGACGCCGGCGCCCGCTATATTGGCGAGTTTGCCATTGGGGTCAACCCCTATATCACCGAACCCATGAAGGACACACTATTTGACGAGAAGATTTCCGGCTCCTTCCACTTCACCCCCGGCAACTGCTATGACGAGGCGCCCAACGGTAACAAGTCGGCCGTGCACTGGGATCTGGTGTGCATCCAGCGTCAGGACTATGGTGGCGGTGAGATGTGGTTTGACGATGAGCTGATCCGCAAGGACGGGCTGTTTGTGCCGGCAGACCTGCAGCCCCTCAACCCGGGCGCTGAGAAGGAGGAAGCATGAATACAACGCCTGTCACCCTCGACATGCAGGGCATAGCCCCGGATGTGGTGCTGAAGCCCTATCTGCTGGATAACTTTCCGGAGATTGATATGGAACGCACCCGCCCCCTGGTGCTTGTGCTGCCGGGTGGTGGCTACGAGTTCCGTTCCGACCGGGAGGCAGAGCCTGTGGCACTGCGGCTGTTGGGGTTGGGCCTGTCCGCCTGTGTAGTGGAGTATTCCTTTGCGCCGGTCCGGTTTCCGGCCGCGTTGCTGCAGGTGTATGCCGCCATCGCCTATGCCAGGGAGCACGCCCGGGAATGGCATATTGACCCGGACAAAATCCTGCTGATGGGCTTTTCTGCCGGGGGACACCTGGCGGGCTCTGCGGGTGTGTTCTGGCACAAACCACATTATGCCCAGCGCATCGGCCGCACGCCGGAGCAGGTGCGCCCCAATGGCCTGGTGCTGGGTTATCCGGTGATCACCGCGGGGGAGCATGCCCATGAGCAGTCTTTTGATAACCTGCTGGATGACAACCGATTTGTGTTTTCGCAGACCGTGTCGCTGGAGCTGCAGGTGAGCGAGCACGTGCCCCCCACGTTTCTATGGCACACCTGGGACGATGAGCTGGTGCCTGTGGAAAACAGCCTGCTGATGGCGGGCGCCCTGCGCAAGGCGGGCGTGCCCACGGCGCTGCATATCTTTTCCAGGGGCCAGCACGGCCTGTCCCTGTCCAATGATCAGGTCTATGGCCCGGAAGGGCTGAAGGACGCCCGGGCAGACTGTGCCCGGTGGATTACTCTGTTTGATGACTGGCAGCGCGGGCTGTGAGGTCCCTGGGGCTCTACATACACATCCCGTTTTGTGCAACCAAGTGCAGTTATTGTGACTTTCCCTCCTGGGCAGGCTGTATGGGCCATCGGCCTGCCTATGTGCAGGCGCTGGTGGAAGAAATCACGCAAAGGGGCGAGCAAATGGGCCGCCCTTATGCGGACACGGTGTTTATTGGGGGTGGCACTCCCAGCCTGCTGACGCCTCCCCAGATGGAACAGGTGCTGCAGGCGCTGCGCCGCAGCTTTTGCCTTGATCCGGCTGCGGAGTTTTCCTGTGAGGCCAACCCCGGTGCCCTGAGCGCCGGCATGCTAAAGGTTCTGATGGACGGGGGCGTAAACCGCCTGTCCTTAGTGGCACAGGCTGCGGATGCGGCCTTGTTGCAGCTGTTAGGGAGGAGGCATACCTGGTACCAGGTGGAGGAGGCGGTGGCCGCTGCCCGTGAGGCAGGCTTTACAAACATCAACCTGGACCTGATGCTGGGCATTCCTACCCAGACCATGGATATCTGGCGCCAGACGCTGGAACAAGCCCTTGCCCTGCAGCCCACGCACCTGAGCTGCTACGGTCTGATCGTGGAAGAGGGCACGATCTTGGCAGCCCGTATTGAAGCGGGTGTGTGGACGCTGCCCGATGAGGACACAGAGCGCAGACTGTACGATTACACGCTGACGCGCCTTGAACAGGCGGGCTTTCAGCAGTACGAGATCAGCAACTTTGCCCGACCCGGCCGCCAGTGCCTGCACAATCTCCACTGCTGGCAGCGACAGGATTACCTGGGTTTTGGCTGCGCCGCCCATGGGCTGGAAGGGGCGGGCACCCTCAGGCGGCAGAACCCGTCGACATTGGCCGGTTATCTGGCAGGAGAGCAGCCCCGGTTCCAGCCCATAGGGGCTGAGGAGGCCATGTTTGAGAGCCTGATGCTGGGGCTTCGCCTGACTAGGGGACTGGACCTGGAAGCCTTTGAAGCCATGCACGGCCAGCGCTTTGAAGCAGTATGGGAACAGCAGGCGGAGAACTCCCTCAGTCGCGGTCTGACCGCCCTTGAACAGGGGCACTTTCGCCTGACCCGGCAGGGCATGGATGTGATGAACACCGTTCTGCTTGACTTTATGTAAGGTGCATCCTTATGCTGGGTGCAAGAAATGGCCCTGCCGTCTCGTTCTATGGTTGATTCAGCCCAAGGAGGGAATAGCATGAAACGACTTGAAAAAGCTCTTGTCATCGCCCTTGTGGCGGTGTTGATGCTGGGGAGCCTGCCGCTGCAAGGCCAGGCGGTCCCCATGGGTGAATACGCCTATGTGGTCAACACCACCTCCCTCAACCTGCGCGCAGGTCCCGGGATGCAGTATCCCATTCTGGGCAGCGCCCGACGCAACGAAATGATCAGGTTGTTGGGCGCGCCGGATGCCGGTGGCTGGGTTAGCGTGATCGTTGTGGCCGATGGCGCGGTGGGCTTTATGGATTCCCATTACTTGTCTGCCACGCCGGATTATCCTGTGCAGCCCACCATTCCCCCTATCTATAATCGGCGGGCGGTGGTGCGCAACCCGGTGGCCACCCAGTTTTTAAACCTTCGTCAGTTTCCCTCCTATGCGGCCCCTGTGCTGGGCATCTTCTACAACGGCACCCAGTGCACGGTACTGTCTGAAAGCGGCGGCTGGTACAATGTGCGCATGGATAACGGCTTGGAGGGCTACTTCCGGGGGGAGTTCCTCAGCTTTGATCTCACCCCTGTACCGCCTCCCACTCCGCCCAGCCAGGACACGGCCCGCATTGTCTCCTCCGGAGGTCGGGTGAACCTGCGGCAGGGGCCCAGCTACGGCTATCCGGTGATTGCCTCCTTCTATCCCGGCAAGACGGTCACGGTATACAGCAAGGGTGCCGGCTTCTGGCAGGTGTCTGTGGATGGCCGTATGGGCTTCATGGACAGTCGGTTCCTGTCGGTGACCGGTGGTGGCGGCTCCACCGGTGCGGCCAATGCCCAGGTGAAGTCCGGAGCCCGGCTTAATCTTCGCCAGCAGCCCAATACCAGCGCCCGGGTGCTGGGCAACTATTCTGCGGGTACCCAAGTGGTGGTCAAGCATCAGGGGCTGGAGTGGTGCTATGTGACGGTGCCCTCCACAGGCGCCAGCGGCTACTTCATGACCAAGTACCTCACGCTGCGCGGGCTGCCTGAAATCCCCACCAAAGTGGTCAAAAATGCAGGTAGCTATGTGAACCTGCGCTCACGTCCCTCCAAATCGGGCGGCGAGGTCAATGTGCGGGTGCCTCACAACAGCGTGGTCACCATACTGAGTCCGGGCGGCGAGTGGAGCCGCGTGCGCTTTGGCGCGGTGAACGGCTACATGATGAGCGGCTTTCTCAAATAGCGTATCCTCCTCACAGCGCCTTACCGGGCGCTCTTTTTGTACCATGGAACTGGAGAAACCATGCAGAATGATCAACTGATACTGAACTCATTCGTTATCAACAATGTGCCTGCATAGAGCGAAACGCAGGGTGGTTCCACGGGGCAGCATCCCACGGCTGCGACCCGAAGCACAAACTCAACAGAAAACCGGCGTCTCCACGGGAAACGCCGGCAAAGGAAGCGACCTGTTGCTGTTGATCAGTATAGAGGAAAGCGATCCGTCAACTGCTTCACCGTGTTCTTCACGGATTCCACTGCCGCTTCTTCCTTCTCCAGGATATCCGCAATGCAGCCTGCAATAATGCCCATTTCTGCTTCCTTCATACCCCGGGTGGTGACGGCGGGGGAACCAATGCGAATGCCGCTGGTGACCGTGGATTTGCGCTGGTCCCGGGGAACCATGTTCTTATTGACGGTGATGTTGGCCCGGCCCAGCAGCTCTTCCATGCGGGCGCCGGTCATTTCCAGGTCAGCAAAGTCCAGCAGCAACAGGTGATTGTCCGTACCGCCGGACACCATGCGGATGCCCCGGGCATGCAGGCCCTGCTCCAGCGCCTTGGCGTTTTTGATGATCTGCTGCTGATAGGTGCCAAACGTCGGCTGCAGCGCCTCGTGGAAGCAGACGGCCTTGGCCGCGATGGTGTGCATCAAAGGGCCGCCCTGGGTGCCCGGGAAGATGGCCTTGTCAACCGCCTTGGCGTGCTCCTGCTTGCACAGGATCAGGCCGCCGCGGGGCCCGCGCAGGGTTTTGTGGGTGGTGCTGGTGACGACATCTGCGTAGGGCACAGGGCTGATGTGCAGGCCTGCAGCCACCAGGCCGGCGATATGGGCCATGTCTACCATCAGCAGCGCACCCACTTCATCGGCAATCTGACGGAAGGCCTTAAAATCAATGATGCGGGGGTAGGCGCTGGCGCCGGCAACGATCAGCGCGGGCTGAAACGACTTAGCTTTGTCGCGCAGGGCGTCATAGTCGATGGTTTCGCTCTGCGCATTCAACCCGTAGCTTTGAAAATCGAAATACTGGCCACTTATGTTAAAAGTGCTGCCATGGGTCAGATGGCCGCCGTGGTTCAGGCTCATGCCCAGCACCCTGCTGCCCGGCTTGATCAGCGCAAAATAGGCAGCCATGTTGGCTTGGGCGCCGGAGTGGGGTTGCACGTTGGCGTGCTCGGCGCCAAAAAGCTGCTTGACCCGCTCCCGGGCCAGATTCTCAGCGATATCCACAAACTCACAGCCGCCATAATAGCGCTTTGCAGGATAGCCCTCTGCGTACTTGTTGGTTAACGGCGTTCCCAGCGCGGCCAGTACGGCCTCGGACACAAAGTTTTCAGATGCAATCAGCTCAATATGGTCTTCCTGGCGCAGGCATTCCAGCCGGACTGCTTCCTTGATCTGCGGATCCGCGTTCAGCGCATCGGGCAACTTCCACATCAATGGTATCCTCCACTCCATATCAATACCGTATGCTGTGCCAGGCACCCCCGCAGCACATCTCATTAAGCGCTTACTGCTGCTTCCTTCCGGACCTGACAGGGTTCACACCATGAAATCGCACAGGACCCAACACTGCATACGGCTCAGACATCATAGCGCATTTGAGCCATATTGGCAAGTCCGCGCTTCTGCAGGCAGCGGGTTCTTTATTTAAATAGTTGCTAAATTGACAGGCTCCCCTCAGGGGGTATAATGGGTGCGGGTGGTGTGCGTGGTATGTGGCATCCGAGGCGGCGTTATGCCGCTGGCGACGAAACCAAAGGAGGCTTGACACAGATGCCCAATACGGATGGAATGCAGATCCCCCCGGATAAGATGATTGACCTGATTCACCAACAGGCGATGGATACGCTGCCCGAGCATATAGAGGAGGAGCTGATACAGCAAGCCGAGCAACTGGCAGAAGCAAAAGGAATCGAACTGCGCAATTCCCAGGTCGAACCAACGCATGACGAGCCTGCCCCGCGCAACAGGATCATGCTGCAGGCCTTTGAATGGTACCTGCCCGATGATGGCAAGCACTGGGAAAGGCTGCGCCACGCGGCCCCCCGCCTGAAGGAGCTTGGCGTAGGTGGCGTGTGGATACCCCCCTGCTGCAAGGCAACGGGCACCGACGACGTGGGTTATGGTGCATACGACCTCTACGATCTGGGTGAGTTTGACCAGAA
>JAAZBR010000119.1 GCA_012513735.1 Clostridiales bacterium
CGGATAGCGTCAAAGTCCATGTGTCCTCCTATCCGTTTCTCGGATCGTCCGACCGGTGACGGGTGTCCTTGCTGTCCGGGTCAAACCACTCTACCTCCATGCGGTCATACGGGATATGCTCCAAAAAATGCTCCGGCAGGAAGCGGATCTGGCGAAAGGTCTGCCAATCCCGCTCGTGCTTGGGCACCACCACAGGCATGGGCAGATCCAACCGGTGACAGGCGGCAGACAGCGCCGGCTGCCACTGCCCATCGGGACAGGGCTCCACCGTGTCCAGGCTGATCTTGTTTTTGCGCATCAGTTTCACCCAAAGCTGTCCTGCCATGTCATTCCCCCGTTACTTCTTGCCCGGCAGCATGTCCAGCAGGTCGCCAGCATCAGTGCCTGCGGCCTTCTTCTCCTCGTTCAGCCGGACGATATCCCTTGTACTTGGCGATCTTTTTATCCGCTTCCTTGATTCTGGCTTCCACCTGCCGCAGGGTCATGCCATACGCTATTCTCCCTCCGGGCAACATAGCAAGAGTATAGCACAGCACAAGGAGCAGGGCCATTCCCCCGACCATCCTGCACAAAATTTGCTTGACAAAAGCGCCCAGAGCTACTATTCTCTTTGAAGTTCAAATTATTTGAACTTCAAATAAAAGGAAGGAGATCGGGATGGACAACCACACACAGATCAACCGCTTTCTGGTGGAGGTGTTCCACACCGTGCTGCGCGCCGAAGAACGGGAACTTCGCAGGCTGGGCGGCGGCAATCTGTCCATCAACGAAGCCCATGTGATTGAAGCTGTAGGCCTGTGTCAGCAGCAAGGCTGCCACACCGCCAAGGGGATTGCCGCCCAGCTTGGCATCACCCCCGGCAGCCTGACGGCCGCCATCAATGTGCTGGAGCGCAAGGGCTATGTGCAGCGTACCCCCGATCCCCGGGACAGGCGGCGGGTACAGATCAGCCTGACATCCCGTGGCCAGGCTGCGGACGAGGGCCATCAGCGCATCCACCAGCAACTGGTGGCTGCCGTCACCAGCGACCTGAACGAGGAGGAAACCGCCATTCTGCTGCGTGCCCTGCAGAGTGTGGCCGAATTCTTTAACAAGGAAAGGACTGCCCCCAAATGATCCAGATAATTGCCGACAGCACCTGTGACCTGAGCCCCACACTGCAAAACGAAATGCACATCCAGACCGTGCCGCTGACCATTCACTTTGGCAGCGAAAGCTATCGTGACGGCATCGACTTGACCAATGAGCAATTCTACAGCAAGCTGGCCCTGGCCAAGGAACTGCCCTCCACCTCCCAGGTCCCTCCGGGAGACTTTGAGGATGCCTTCCGCCCCCATGTGGAGGCGGGGAAGGATGTGCTGGCGATTACGCTGGCCTCCGGCCTCAGCGCAACCTACGAGTCCGCCGTCACGGCAGCAAGGCGCATAGCCCCGGACAAAATCCACGTGGTGGATTCCATGAGCGGCTCCTTCGGCCATGTGCTGCTGCTGAAGCAGGCAGTCAGGATGCGGGATGAGGGGATGCTGAGCGCAGCGCAGATGGCAGACGAGCTACGCCGCCTGGCTCCCCGCATCCGACTATATGCGGTGGTGGATACGCTGAAGTACCTCAAGATGGGCGGCCGGCTGTCCGGCGGCGC
>JAAZBR010000120.1 GCA_012513735.1 Clostridiales bacterium
CGCCTTTCTGATGGCGTCCGAATGGATGATCGGTTCATTCAAATGGATACATGTTTCGATCAATATAGCCTTGACATGCGATTGCATTCCTTCCTATAATGCCTTTATAAGAGTGAAAAGCGCCCTGCCGGCAACAGCTTTACAGCTTAAGGGCCTGCACAGCATGAGGACGCAGCACGGGAGGCTGCTGCCCTAAAGTGGGAACCCTGGCCATGGGCGGTTTTCCGGATGACAGGGCATTCTGTTGACCCAGTCGTATGTGTCCGTTGCTCTGTACAGGGCCTTGGGACGGCATGACTCTGCCCGTGAGGCAAAGAAAAGGAGGAAAACCCATGGATAACGTACTGCTTGAGACAGCGAAGCGTGCCTTCCAAATCCAGTCTGAGTGTTTGGCGAAAGCTTTTCCCCATGTGGGCGATGAAGCATTTTTGCAGGTTGTTGAGAAGCTGGCGGTTGCTCCTCGCATTGCGGCCAGCGGCTGCGGCCATTCGGGCATCGCCTGTCAGCATTTTGCTCACCTGATGTGCTGCATCGAGCGCCCGGCGCGGTTTATATCGCCTGCGGAAGCCGTGCACGGCGCCATGGGCTTTGTGCAGCCCGGCGATGTGATGCTGCTGGCCTCCCGGGGGGGCAAGACCCAGGAGCTGATGCAGATCCTGGACATCTGCAAACAGAAGAACATCTATGTGATTGCGGTCACCGAAAACCTTGCCTCTCCTATGGCCCAGGGCGCGGATGTTGTGCTGGGCATGTACATCAACCGGGAGACCGACAAGCACAACGCCCAGGGCACCACCAGTTTTGTGATGCTCAGCGCTCTCTTTGACGCGCTGCAGGCCGCTTTGATTGAAAAGCTGGATTATCGCAACGAGCAGTTCGCCGTGGTGCACCCCGGCGGCGCGGTGGGCGAGCGCCTGAACGCCGGCAAAAAGAAGCCCGCTACTTGAGGGGCACGGCCTGCTTTCTTCCTTCCCGGATCAATTGCACCACTGTATAAGGAGGTTCCATGAAACCCACCATCCGCACGCCCTTTTTTGAAACAAGCGTCAAAAGCTATATCTACGGCGATGATGTGCTGCGCTTTGCCCAGGCGGTGGACGCCGCCGCAGTGAAGTACGATGTGGACGCGCTGTTCATCGCGCCCTACACGGACATTCGCCGCATCCGTGAACACTGCCCCCACCTGATCGTGCTGGCACCCTACATGGATACCCTGCGTCCCGGCCGCGGCATGGCCGATGTACTGCCCGAGGCCGTGAAGGCCGCAGGCGCTCAGGGCGTGGTCATCAACCACAGCGAACGGCCCATGACCCTCAGCGCCATCCGGGAAACCATTGAACGGGCGCGGGAGTTGGATATGCTGTCCTTCTGCTGTGCGGATACCGTGGCCGAGGCCAAGGCCATTGCCCACCTGGGCCCCGATATCCTCAACCCTGAACCCAGCGAGTTGATCGGCTCCGGCCAGGCCAGTGACATGTCCTACGTCAAGGAGGTCATTGCCGCCGTCAAGGAGATCGACCCTAACATTCTGGTGGAGCAGGCGGCGGGCATCACCACCGCTCAGCAGATCTATGATTTCATCATGGCCGGCTCCCAGGCGGCGGGTTCTGCCAGCGGTATCCTGAAGTCTCCCGACCCCTTCAAGCTGCTGGATGAAATGGTGGCTGCCGTACGGCGCGCCAAGGACGATCTGGAAAAGCAAGCGGGCAAATAGTCACGACACAAACACAAATAGGAGGATGTATGGTTTACCGCGAAGCAGTTAAGCTGCAATCCAACCATGGTGTGGTCACCTTTCATGATGTCACCCAGGCGGCCAAGGACATCGTGGCGCGCTCCGGCATCAAAAACGGCATTGTGGTCATCTACTCCCACCACACCACCTGCAGCGTTATCACCCAGGAGCGGGCCTTTGACATGTCCATGACGGGGCTGGAGACTCTGCAGCAGGATTTTGTGGAGGTGCTGCAGCAGTTCATCCCCGATCAGCGCAAGGAAGGCATGTACCTTCACCCGGGCGAGAAGGCGCTGAAATTTGCCGCCGAGCACGATGAGGACGCCCGGGGTTGCCACAACACCGATGCGCATCTGCGCTCGGCGCTGATCGGGCGCAGCGAGAGCATTGCCCTGATCGACGGGCAGATGGACCTGGGTGAGTTCGCCTTCATTTACTTTGTGGACTTTGATCAAACCCGTGCCCGCACGCGCACCGCGCAGATCACCGTGCTGGGGGAGTGAGCCTGCATAAAGGGGTTTTTATGAAAAGGATGTACGACATTACCGGCACTATTGAAAACGGCATGTGGGACTATGACGCCCCCTATCCCTCCCTCAACATCA
>JAAZBR010000121.1 GCA_012513735.1 Clostridiales bacterium
ACCTTTTTCTTCCGCTATATGCGCGACCTGATCTCCGGTGGTCATGTATACATCGGCATGCCGCCGCTGTACCTGGTGAAGCACAGCAGCGGTTCCTTCTATTGCTACGATGACAAGGAGCTGAAGAAGGTCACCGCAGGGCTGAAGAACTACACGATTCAGCGCTATAAGGGGCTGGGCGAAATGAATCCGGAGCAGTTGTGGGACACCACCATGGATCCCGCCCAACGGCGCCTGATGCAGGTGACGCTGGAGGACGGCGCCCAGGCGGATCGCCTGATTTCGTTGCTGATGGGTGACAAGGTGGAGCCCCGGCGGGAGTACATCAGCAAATATGCCGACTTCAACAAACCCGACAGCTTCAGCCAGCGGCAGGATAAAGCCATGTCCCGCGGTGCAGATCCTGTAAGGGAGGCTGTCAATGGCTAAGAAGAGCACACCGCCCGCCTCCCTTCCGGAGGTCATTCAGACGCCGCTGGAGGACGTGCTGCATCAGAGCATGATGCCCTATGCCGAATATGTCATTCTGGAGCGTGCCCTGCCCCGGGTGGAGGACGGCCTGAAACCGGTGCAGCGCCGCATCCTGTTCACCATGCAGGAACTGGGCATGACCCCCGACAAGCCCCACCGCAAGTGCGCCCGCATTGTGGGCGATTGCCTGGGAAAATACCATCCCCATGGCGACACCAGCGTCTATGATGCCCTGGTACGCATGGCCCAGCCATTTTCCATGCGCGGCATGCTGGTTGATGGACACGGCAACTTCGGCTCCATCGACGGAGACACCGCAGCCGCCATGCGCTATACCGAGGCGCGCATGGCCCCTCTGGCGCTGGAAATGCTGCGGGACATCCACAAGGATACGGTGCCCTTCCGGCTCAACTTTGACGACACCTTGCAGGAACCTGATCTGCTGCCTGCCCGCTACCCCAACCTCCTGGTCAACGGCGCGTCAGGCATTGCGGTGGGATTGGCCACCAATATTCCGCCCCACAACCTGCGGGAGACGGTGGCCGCCGCCTGTCTGTTAATAGATAACCCCGATACCAGCCTGGATGAGGTGATGAAGCTGATGCCCGCGCCGGATTTTCCCACCGGCGGCGTGCTGCTGGACACCCCCGAAATCCGCGAGGCCTATGAAACCGGCCGTGGTAAGCTGACCCTTCGCGCACGCGTGCACATTGAGCAGGGCCGTGCCGGGCGCAGCCTGATCTGCATCACGGAGGTGCCCTACCAAGTCAACAAGGCCCAGATGCTGGAGCGGGTGCTCAAGGCCAGCGAGGATAAAAAGGTGGCGCTGGGCGGCATCTACGACATCCGGGATGAATCCGACCGCACGGGCCTGCGGGCAGTGATCGAACTGAAGAAGGATGTAGATCCCGAGCAGACCTTGGCCTACCTGTTCAAATACACCGATATGCAGGTCACCTTCGGCGTCAACCTGGTGGCCATTGCTGACGGCAAGCCCGTACAGATGGGTGTTATTGAAGCGCTGAAGCACTATATTCAGCATCAGAAAATCGTGCTGACCCGCCGTACCCAATATGAGCTGGATGAAGCGCGGCGCCGCGCCCATATTCTGGCCGGCCTGATCCTGGCCGTGGACAGCCTGGACGAAATACTGCAGCTCATCCGCTCCTCCAAAAACGGCAAGGAAGCCAAGGAGCGGCTGATTGCCCGTTTTGCGTTTACCGATATACAGGCCCAGGCTATCCTGGACCTGCGTCTGCAGCGGCTGACCGGGTTGGAGATCCTGACCCTGCGCCAGGAAAACGAGGAGCTGCTGGGTTCCATCGCCCGGATGGAGGGCATCCTGGCCAGCGATAAAAAGCTGATGGGTCTGATCAAAAAAGAAATGCAGGAAATCGCCGACAAATACGGCGATGACCGGCGCACCACGCTGCTGCCTGCCGAGGACGCTATCACCTCGAACCCCGAAGAGCCCATGCTCGAGGCAGAGGAGACCGTGGTGCTGTTCACCCGGGGCGGTCAGTTGCGGCGCATGAGCCCCCGTGCCTTTGATCGCCTGGAGCCGCCCCAGCAGCCTGAGGAGATGGCGCTGTACACCTTCCGTACCGCCACCGACCACAATTTGTTAATCTTCACTAACCTGGGCAACTGCTACACCTTGCCGGTGGGCAAGTTAGAGGAAAGCAGCCGGCCCAAGGACCGGGGCCTATACCTGAGCGGTGTGCTGAGCGGGCTGGAAGAAGACGAAACCTGTGTGAGTATGTTGTGCGTTGCTCCGGATGAGCTGCCCGCCCTTCCCGACCTGATGTTCTACACCCGCAGCGGCCAGGTCAAGCGCACGGCTGCAGCCGAATACGAAGTCAAGCGCAGCAAATTCGTGGCCATCACCCTGAAGGACGATAGCCTGCTGTTTGTGCAGCCCCTGGGTGCAGAAGCAGACATCTACTGCCTATCCCGGACAGGGATGCTGATACGCTTTGCAGCCGATGACGTGCCCGCCATGGGCCGTGCATCCAGGGGGGTACGGGGCATCCGGCTCGCCTCCAAGGATACGCTGGCCTGGGCTGGTAATCTGCACAACAGCGATCAACTGCTGCTGTTCAGCGAGCGGGGCTATGCCAAGCGCGTTCCGGGCAGCATGGCGGATGTGCAAAAACGCGGCGGAAAGGGTGTACACGCCTTCTACTTCAATAAATCCGGCAGCAATGGCACCTATGTGGCCGCCGCTGCCCTGCTAACCGCCCCGCGCAACTTTACCGTGCTGCAAAAAGATGGCGATCTCAGCCCCTTTGCCAGCGAAGACATTGCCCCCCAGTCCCTGACCGACCGCGGCAAACCCTACGTGATGGCGCTGCTTGACAACGTGGTCACCGATTTGTTGCTGTAATGAGCCAAACTGCCAGCACGCAAAACAGAATGATGAAACTGGCCTGGCCGGCCATCATTGAGAACCTGTCGGCCACCATGGTTATTCTGATCGACTCCGCCATGGTGGGCAGCCTGGGAGCCCAGGCCACTGCCTCTGTGGCAGTCAACGCCTCCCCCACCTGGCTGCTGGCAGCCATGGTCATTTCACTGGGCGTGGGCGCCACGGCGCTGGTTGCACGAATGAGCGGTGCCGATGACCGCCAGGGCGTGCAGGACATCGCTTTGCACACCCTGATCGCCGGGCTGGTGCTCAGCCTGGGCATCATGCTGCTGATCCTGATCGCCGCGCCCTGGGTGCCCCGTCTCATGGGGGCAGATCCTTCCATCCATCAGGATGCCACCACCTACATGCGAATTGTGGGGCTGGGTGCATTGCCCAACTACATGGGTGTTGTTTCCTCAGCCCTGCTGCGGGGGCGTGGAGATACCCGTTCCCCTATGCGAGCCTCACTGATGGCTCAATTGGTCAATATTACGGGCAATTTTCTGCTGATCTTCCCCACGCGCCCGCTGCATGTGCTGGGCCTCAGCTTCACGATGCCGGGGGTCGGCCTGGGAGTGAGAGGCGCAGCCATTGCCACCGCCTTCTCCTACCTAGTCAGCGGTATCTATCTGCTGTATCTGGTGTTTTCCTCAAGGGGCATCCTCTGTCTTCGTGTGCCGGCGGGATTCCGGCCTGAAAGGGCAAAGTTTCAGCGCCTTGCACGCATAGCCATTCCCACGGCGCTGGAGCGCATGTCCATCAGCCTGGGACAGATCGTGTTTGCCGGCATGGTGGCTCGGCTGGGCACCCATGCGCTGGCTGCGCATCACCTGTCCATCCAGATAGAATCCCTGGGTTATATGCCGGGGTACGGCTTCGCTGTAGCGGCCGCGACGCTGGTGGGCCAGTCCCTGGGAGCCGGTCAGCCTGCAGAAGCCCGGAGCCTGGGGTTGCGGGCCATCCGCACCGGCGTATGGGTGATGAGCACCATGGGCCTGATCATGTTTGTGTTTGCCAACCAACTTATTTCGCTGTTTACTCCGGATTCCACAGTACGCCTGATCGGCACCGGCCTGATTCGCATCTGCGCCTTTGAGCAGCCCTTCAGCGCATTGTCCATCATTGTTCCCGGCGCCCTGCGTGGCGCAGGCGATACAGCCACCCCCTTTTATATTGCCCTTTTCAGCATGTGGGGCATCCGCATCGTGCTGGCCTGGCTGCTGGGCACCGTGTTCAACCTGGGCGTGCAGGGCATCTGGGTAGCCATGGTGCTGGATCTGGCCGTGCGCGGTATGCTGCTGCTGCGCCGCTTTCTCAGCAACAAGTGGCAGCATATCCGGGTGTAGAGCCCTAAGCTGGTTTCTTGACAAGCTTTATATGCCCGGCCTACAATGCCCATAATAGTTGCAGAGAGGAGACGACATGCAAGGCCCGCGCCTGTACTTCACCCCCCGTTCTGCGTTGCTCAGCTTTCTTCTTTGCTCCGCACTGACCGCGCTGCAATTTTTCAGCCCCATTCCTGGCCCATATCTCATTATGGGCACCCTGATCGTGTATCCCTACCTGCTGCTGATTATCCTCACCGTGGCAGGAGTGCTTCCTGCTTTGGCCAGCCTGATGGTATTTGTGGCCGCTTGTTATGCCGGCGTGGGCGCCGGGGCCGCCATTCTGGCGTTGTCGCTGCTTCTGCCGCCTCTTGCTGCGCTGTGGCTGTCCATGCGTAAACGGGTGGAGGCCCACCTGGCTATGGCAGCGGTGGGGTTATCCTACGTAGCCGCGCTACTGCTTCTCTATCTGCTGCTGAAGTGGCGGATGGGCGATCAGCTTTTTTCGCTGTTGGCACAACAGGTTGTTAGCGCACTGGATCGGATGTCGAACCGGGATACCTTCCTCAATGCCTTCTATCAGTATGGATTCCTTAGCCTGCCGGCGGAGCTTGCAGACAATCCTCTGGTGGAAGCGGCCAAAGGCGGATGGACCTTTTCTCCCGCTGTACTGGAGGAGTTTTATCGCCAGGCCCATACCCGCGTGGATCTGTGGCTGCGCAGCCTGCTGCCCATCCTGATCAGCAGCTACAGCGTATCTTATGGTGTGCTGGGTGTTTACCTGTCCCTGCGGCTGGGCGGACGACATGCCCGTGCGATGGTAGTCCGGCAAGAGCTGTCCCAGTCTATCGAGGAAGTCTGCCCGCAGTTGGGGCTGCCTCCCTTCGCATTATGGCATCTGCCGGCACAGCCCGGCAAGATACTGTTGGGGCTAGGTGCGTTGTCCTTCCTGTTGAGGCTTTCAGGCAGCATCACCCTTTCGCTGGCCGGGCAGATGATGTATAATGTGTGTTCAGGCTTTCTGATGATCCAGGGGCTGAGCGTATTAGAGTATATGCAGCGCAGGCGGGGCTTGCGCCGCGGCTTTGGTCGAATATTGATGGCGCTGTTGTTCGTGTTGCTGCCGACTGCCATGCTGATTCTGGGGGTTTTTGACCAGCTATCAGATCCGCGCAAGCTGCGCACACCGCGACAACCGGACGGGAGCGCCCATAAGGAGGAAGAGAAATGAAGGTCATTTTGCTGCAGGATGTGCCGGGCACCGGCAAAAAAAATCAGGTGGTCAATGTAAGTGACGGGTATGCCCGCAACTACTTGTTGCCCCGCAAGTGGGCCAAGGAGGCCAGCGCCGCCTCTGTGAAGGAGATTGAGCGTCGCAACGAAGCCGACCGCCGTGCCGAAGCCGAGCGCCGCGCCGAAGCGGAGAAGCTGGCTTCCGCGCTGAAGGGAAAGACCATCACCGTCAAGGCCAAGTGCGGCGAAAAGGGCCGCCTGTACGGCAGTGTCACCGGGCAGGAACTGGCTGACGCCCTGGAGCAGCAGCATGGGGTACAGATTGACAAGCGCAAACTGGAAGTTGGCGAGGTCATTCGCGCAGTGGGCGACTACGAGATGAATGTAACCGTATACAGCGGCATCAAGGTGCCGATGAAGATCACCATCCAGCCTTTGGAGTAGGTTATCCTGAATGGAAAGCGTTGCTTCCCACAACATGGATTTTATGCAGACCCTGCCCCAGAACCTGGAAGCGGAGCGGTCTGTTCTTGGCGCGCTGCTGCAGGATTACAATGCCCTAACTCAGGCCATGGAGTTGCTGGAGGCTGAGGATTTTTATCATCCCCAGCACGCCGTTATCTTCAAGGCCATGCGGGGTCTATTTCAGCAGTCCCGTGCCGTGGACCTGGTGACCATGGATGAGGAACTGAACCGGCTGGGGGCGTTGCAGGGCATCGGCGGTACAGAATACCTGATTGAGCTGCTGCAGTCTGTGCCCTCAACTGTACACACGCGCCACTATGTAGATATTGTGCTGGAGAAATCCACCCTGCGCAAGCTGATCCGGGCATCCCAGGCCATTGCGCAAAACTGTTACAGCCAGCAGCTTGACTTGGAGCAGACCCTGCTGCACGCTGAAAAATCCATCTTCGATATCGTGATGAAACGGGCTGGGGGCGATCAGTTGGAGCCCATCAGCGAGATCATCAAGCGCACCTATGCCCAGTTGGAAACACTGGAAAAGCACAAGGGCGAGATCCTAGGCGTGCCCACCGGGTTCTCCAAGCTGGACCGGGTGCTGACCGGCCTGCATGGCGGCGAGCTGGTGCTGGTGGGCGCGCGCCCCAGTATGGGAAAGACAAGTTTTGCCATCAACATTGCCACCCATGCTGCTCACAAAGGCAAGTCCGTGGCCGTGTTCAGCCTGTAAATGCCCCGGGAGCAGATCGCCATGCGCATGCTCTGCGCCGATGCCCGGGTGGATATGCAGCGGGCGCGTTCTGGCAGCCTGCGGCCGGATGACTGGATCAAGCTGGCCAAGGCCTTGGCCCCGCTGGCCACCATGCGCATGTTCATCGATGACACATCCAGCCTAACGCCTGCCCAGCTCCGCAGCCGTTGTCGCCGGCTGATGATGGAAAAGGGGCTGGACTTGATTGTTATCGACTATCTTCAGCTGATGAACGCCGATGGCCGCACCGAAAACCGGCAGCTGGAGGTCAGCGAGATCTCGCGCAAGCTGAAAGGCATTGCGCTGGAGCTGAAAGTGCCGGTGGTGGCATGCGCACAGCTTTCCCGTGCCAACATGCAGCGCGCCACCAAAAGGCCTATGCTATCCGACCTGCGCGACTCCGGTTCTATTGAACAGGATGCCGACGTGGTGATGTTCCTGCACAGGGAAAGCTACTATGACACGCAGCTTGAGGATACCAACACAGCCGAGGTGATCATAGCCAAACAGCGCAATGGCCCTCTGGATACCATCTACCTGAACTGGCTGGATGAGTATACGCTGTTTGAAGACCGCTATGAACAAGGAGACTGAGATGAACCAACCAAAGATCAAAGCCTTTATGAAGGGCCTGCCCTTTGAAGGATATCTGCTGGTGCGCATGGCCCAGCAGCGCAAAAGCAACAATGGCAACAACTACCTGGACATGACCCTGGCGGACAACTCCGGTGACATCAACGCCAAGGTATGGGATCCCCTGGCCACGCCTCCCGAAGGCGGCAGCGTCATCAAGATACGCGCCGCGGTGACCGAATACAACGGCCGCCTGCAGTTGCGTGTAGACAAGTTCCGCCCTGCCAGGGGCACCGACCCGGTGGAGCTGGGCGAGCTGGTGCCTGCTGCGCCCGAACCGCCGGAGGATATGCTACGGGAAATCATGGATACGGTGGAAGCTTTCGAGAACCCGGTGCTGAAGACCCTGCTCTCCACCCTGCTGGATGCTGTTCGCGACCCCCTGATGTACTATCCTGCCGCCCAGCGGATGCACCATGCCGAGCGCAGCGGATTGCTGCACCACATGACCAGCATGCTGCGGGTGGCTAATGGTATTTTGCCCTGCTATCCCTTTCTGGATGCGGAGCTGGTCAGAGCGGGCGTGCTGGTGCACGATCTGAGCAAGCTGACCGAAATGGTGTCCGACCGCATGGGCAATGTCAGCGAGTATACCACCGAGGGCTTGCTGCTGGGGCATCTGGTGGTGGGCGTTGCACAGCTGCGGGAGGCTGCCCGGCAGCATGACATCCCCTTGGACGACGAATACCTGCTGCTGCTGCAGCATATGGTGCTGAGCCACCACGGTAAGGCAGAGTATGGCAGCCCCCGTCCCCCCATGTTTCCTGAGGCCGAGCTGCTGCACCAGATCGACGTGATGGATGCCCGCATGAATGAAATGCAGTCTGTGCTAGCGCGCACACCAAGGGGTGTATTCTCTGAGAAAATCTGGTCTTTGGAGCGGCGCGTCTATCACCCCCAGTATCTGCGCCAGGAAGAGGATCCGGCTGATGAATCCGTCCCGTTTGAGGATGAGGATGCGGTCGAACAAGCTTACCAGGGCCTGTTGTAACAGTCCAAGGGGTCGCTCTTGACGCCGGCACCCCGGATTGTTACAATAGTGTAAAGATTATGACATTTTCAGGACCTGCCGGGCAGGATGGAGGTTGTTATGAACAAGAAGTCCTTGTTGCTGGCGTTGGCGCTGGTGTGCTCAGTTCTGCTGCTGACCGGTTGTGGCAATCAGGAAGCCCAAACCACGCCTACACCGGAGCCGCCCTCGATGTTCACCCAGGCGCCGCCCATGCTGACGCCCCAGCCGCTTCCGGAGGGCATTGACCCCTCGGCGGAAGAGGATGTGGACCCCGAGTATGTTGCAGATATGGCGCCGGCCGCCGTCGCTGACGCCGGGGAGACCGAAGCGCCCTCCACCCAGTTTGCGGGCGCGACGCCTGTTCCCCTGGATCCCATCGACATGCCCTCCCCTACCCCCCGCCAGCCGCTGGTGTTCACCTATGCCAGCTATACGGCAGGCAAATTGGGGCTGACCTTTGAATCGGTGGCGGGCTACACGGTGGACGATACAGCCGCTGAAACCTACATCCTGCGGGAGCCTGCGGAGCAGGTGCGGGACAATTATCCCGTGGAAATCACCTTCTCCATCACCCCCGTTGTGAACAACTATGCCAAGACAGATATCCGGCGCGACCTGCGCGGCAAACTGAACGATCTGGGCAAGTTCAACTACAAAACCTGGCAGCCCAGTGAACCGGCGGAGCGCACCCTGCTGAAGGTCCCTGGCTATTACGGCAACTATCGCGGGGTGATGACGGATGGCACCATTGTGCGCGGTCGCGTGCACATGGCGTTGCTGCCCGGCAACAGGCTGCTGACGCTGCATATCACCAACCCGGCCAACTACAACACCGATTACGACAAGGTGTATTCCCATATCCGCAGCACCCTGAAAGTCCTCTGATCAGGCTTAGGCTACAAGCGAAATCCCCTGCACGGAATGAACTGCAGGGGGTTTTTCGTGTGGAATGGTACATACGTACCAGATGCATAGACTATACCATAGAAGGTATCAGATGGGAAACTCCTCTTGCTCGATTTCTCCGGCTGCCGGCTTCTCCGGCGGCTTGGGCAGGTCGTTCAGCGTTTGCAAGCCGAAGTGATTCAGAAACAGATCGGTCGTAGCATACAGAATCGGCCGGCCAATGGTCTCCTTACGCCCCACCTCGGCGATCAGCCCCTTGGTCACCAGCGACTGGATAGAGTAATCGCACTTAACGCCCCGCACCATCTCTACATCCAGCCTGGTGACGGGCTGCCGGTAAGCCACCACCGCCAGCGTTTCAAGAGCTGCCTGGGACAGGGATACCTTCTGCACGGGCTGCAAAAGCCGCTCAATATAGGGCGCGTAGGCGGCCCGGGTGCCAAGCTGTACGTGGGTACCAAAGCGTTTCAGCCGCAGGCCCCGGTACTGTGCATCATAGTAATATTCCAGTTCATCCAGGGCCTGCAACAAGGCAGAATCCGATATTTCAAGGGCTCTGGCCAGGTCCTTTAATTCCACCGGCTCCCCGGCCACATACAGAATGGCCTCTAGAACGCCCTGCAGGTGCTGCTGCTCCATCTCTCCTCCTACCTGGCGGCACGGCTGAGCAGTATGTCACCGTGCATCCTTTCCTGCCTCACTTTGACCCGGCCCAGGCGAAGCAGCTCCAGCATGGCAAGAAAAAAGGTAATGATCTCTTCCCGTGTTGCTTCTTCCGACACCAACGAAAAGAAGCTGCAAGTCCCACCCTTGATGGTGCGAACGATTCGCAGCATGCAGTCAGGTACGCTATGCTCATCCCGCGCAATGCGTCGAACGGTGTCCTCATCCTTTTCATCCGCTCTCCTTGGCGCCCGCTGCAGCAC
>JAAZBR010000122.1 GCA_012513735.1 Clostridiales bacterium
AGGTGGAACATGGGATCACCAGCACCTATCGCAAGACCATCTGGCGGTACTTCATCAGTGCGCTCAAACAGTATCAGTTGCTTAAGCAGGGAGACCGAGTAGCGGTGTGCGTGTCCGGCGGCAAGGATTCCTTTGTGTTGGCCAAGTGCATGCAGCTGCTGCAACGCTACAGCTCCATGGGGTTTGAACTGTGTTTCCTGTCCATGGATCCAGGGTTTGCCCCGGAAAAGCGCATGCTTATGGAGCAAACGGCCGAAGCGCTGGACATACCGCTTGAGTTCTTTGAAACCGATATCTATCAAAGCATTGAGGAGGCTCAAACCTCTCCCTGCCATATATGCGCCGCCATGCGCCGGGGGCATCTGTACAAGCAGGCACAGCTTCGTGACTGCAACAAGATTGCGTTGGGTCATCACTACGATGATGTGATTCAGACCACGCTGATGGGTCTGCTGTATGGTGGCGAATTCAAAACCATGATGCCCAAGCTGCGCAGCCGTAACTATCCGGGTATGGAGCTGATCCGGCCGCTGTACCTGGTGCGGGAGCAGGCTATTCTCAACCTGGCGCAGCGCTATGAGCTGCAGGCCATGCGCTGTGCCTGCCGCGTCACGCGCCAGCAGGGAGGCGGCGCCCGCAGCCAGGTTAAGGCCCTAATTGAACAGTTGAAGACCCTGAATCCGGATGTGGAGGGAAGCATTTTCTCAGCAGCCGAAAAGGTCAGCTTGGGCGCGGTGCTTGGCTGGCGTGTGCGGGATGAGGGGCCCTTCACCTCCTTCCTGAAGGCCTATGAGGAACCCCGATTTGGGGAGGATGGCCCAGAATATGCCAACAACGGGGATAATCCTTGACATCACCATGAAATATCAGTAAACTAACTTTATGTTATGGATGGAGGATATGAATGAGCCCCGAACGGATAGCTATTCTTGTGGACTCCTGTATGGATGTGCCACAGGAAATCATTGATAGAACCGGCATCTTTTCCGTACCAATTACAATCATCTACAAGGACCGTGAATACAAGGACAAGGTTGAGATTTCCGCCCAGGAGGTCTATGACCGGCTTCTGACCGAGGTGCCCCGCACCTCCCTGCCTCAGACGGAGGATCTTATGGATGCCTTTCAGCGCATCCAGGATGCCGGCTATACCCACGTGATCGCTCTCACCATCTCCAGTGCCCTGTCGGGTACCAACAGTGTGGTGAACATGGTGGCCGAGGGGTTTCCCGGGTTGACCACTCAGGTGATTGATACGCTGAGCATCGGCTTTGGGGCGGGCACCCATGCTGTGCTGGCTGCCGACTTACTGGCGCGGGGAAAAAGCTTTAGCCGCATCTGTGATCTGGTGCGGGAGAGCATCAAGGCATCCAAAATCTATTTCTGCCTGTCCACACTGGAATACCTGGCCCGGGGTGGCCGCATCGGTAAGGTATCCGCGGTGCTGGGTTCCCTGCTTCACATCAAGCCAATTATTACCTGCAATGAGGAGGGCGCCTATGTGATTGCCGCCAAGGTACGGGGTCGTGCCCAGGCCATTGCTGAAACCATCCGTCTGGCGGTGGAGGAGGCAAAAAAGCATGCCCAGTGCGCCGTGGCCGTCATCCAGGGGGATGCCAGGGAGGAAGCAGTTCGTGTGCTGGAGGAAGTCAAGCGCCGCATCACCAACTGCAAGAACTACATTGAAGGCACCGTCAGCCCGGCTTTGGTGGTACACACCGGCCCCGGCCTGATTGGCATCAGCGTACAGGCGCTGTCGCAGCAATAACTCAACACCATATTTTCATAATCCTTTACAACGCACTTCATTTTGGAGGAGCCAGATGCAAAGCATGACAGAGCTGACAAGCGCGACAGTTGTAGAACTGCGCCAGTTTGCCAAGGAACATGGCATTACCCTGACAGGAGCTAAAACGAAAGCTGATATTCTGGAGCGCATCCGCACAGCATTAAGCATCGATAGCCCGGCGCCCAAAACAAAGCCGGCGGCTTCAAAAACCGCCTCGACAGAGCGTCCGGAGCGCCGTGCCATGATCATTTCCGATGATGGGGAGGATGCTCCTGTGGCGCCTCATCCCAACCCGGAGTCTTTGGCTATTCCCGCCACCGCCACCACGCCGGGTAGAACATCCACCGGCAAAACTAAACCTGCCTTCAACCTGACCGGTGCCCGGGCTTGGCATAACCCTCAGCCCTTCGTGGCGGCGCCGCCGCCCAACAAATATGCGCCCCCCTTTGGGCCGGGTACCCGTGCTCCCGGTATCCAGGAAAGCGACCAGGGTCACGGCGTGTTGAACCGGCCTCTGCCGCGCGTATCTCGATTTGGGCCGGATGCAGGCAAGGCCCCCGATGCGGTGCCCGTAATCCCCCAGGGATTCCGTCCCTCTGCCTTTGCCCAGCCCAGTCCGGTCCGCACGGTAGCACCTGTGACGGAAGAACGCGTTGTCCCGGCACCAGCGTTGCCCGTACGCCGCCCGATGGAGGCGCTTTCTGAGGCCCCGCAGCCCCGGGTTTTGCGAACCGCTGCGTCCGTCCGTGCCAGGGAAACAGGTATCAACCCCGCCGTGCCCGAGATGCTGGCCGCCGGGGACTGTGGGGACGGCGCCGGCGTGCTGGAGATCCATCCCGACGGCTATGGCTTCCTGCGGGCGGGCAATTTCCTGCCCGGTAAGAACGATGTGTATGTATCCAACGCGCAAATCCGCCGCTTCGGGTTGCGGGACGGCGATCACATTGAAGGCAAAACCCGTGCCCAGCGGGAGGGGGATCGCTATGCTGCTATGCTCTACATCACCAGGATCAATGGTGTGGAGGCTGACGAGCAGCGTGAGCGCCGTGACTTTGACGACCTGACGCCCACCTACCCTACCCGGCGGCTGCACCTGTCTAGTGCCGAACAGAACGACCCCGTGCTGCGGTTTATCGACTTGTTTTCGCCCATCGGCTTTGGACAGCGCGCGCTCATCGTAGCTCCGCCCAAGGCCGGGAAAACCACCATCCTCAAGAAAATTGCGCTGTCTATCAAGGCCCAGCAGCCTGAGGCTCACCTGATGGTGCTGCTGGTGGATGAGCGCCCCGAAGAGGTGACCGACCTTAAGGAGAGCGTGGGTGGTGATGTGTTCTACTCCACCTTCGACGAGCCGGCGGAAAGCCATGCCCGTGTCAGCGAGCTGGTTGCAGACCGTGCCCGCCGCCTGGTGGAGGAAGGCAAGGATGTGGTCATTCTGCTGGACAGCCTGACGCGCCTCTCCCGCGCCTACAATACTCTGGCGCCTAACACTGCCCGCATCATGTCGGGCGGCTTGGCGGCAGGTGCACTTAACAAGCCCAAGCGCTTCTTCGGCGCAGCCCGCAACCTCAAGGAAGGCGGTTCGCTGACCATCATCGCCACTGTAATTGTAGAAACGGGCAGTCGCATGGACGACGTGATTTATGAGGAGTTCAAGGGCACCGGAAATATGGAGCTGACCCTGGACCGTTCCCTGCAGGAGATGCGGCTATTTCCGGCTGTCAGCATCCTGAGGAGCGGAACCCGGCAGGAGCAACTGCTGCTCAGCCCTGACGAGATGCAGGTGGCTGCCCGGGTGCGCAGTATGATCAGCGGTGCCAGCGAGCAGGAGGGTATCTCCATGATCCTGTCCATGATGGACCGCACGAAGGACAATGAAGATTTTGTTGCGCGTTTTGATAGCTGGGCACGCATGATGTCCAGCGGAAGGGAGGGAAAATGATCATTGACGTCCGACCCATGCCGGCAGGTGAAATTGATCTGTCGGCCGATCTGATCACGCTGACCAACAGCCGAGGCGAAAGCGTCAGCCTGTGCAACTACGGCGCCCACATCGTGTCCATCCGTGTGCTGGATAAACGAGGCCAGATAGGCGAGGTCTGTCTGGGACAGGATACCTTGGCTGGCTATGTCATCGGCGACAAGGGTTACATGGGCGCCACCATCGGCCGCTATGGCAACCGCATCGCTGGCGCCAGTTTCGAGATGGACGGTATCTCCTATCTGTTGCACGCCAACAACGGCCCCAATACTTTGCATGGCGGCCGGGAAGGGTTTGACAAGCGGCGGTTCAGCTATGCCCTGGGGGAGGGCAGCGTGACCATGCGCTACATTTCTCCCCATCTGGAGGAAGGCTTCCCCGGCACACTGGACACCCAGGTCACTTTCAGCTTCAACGACCAGGCGGAGCTGCGTATCGACTACCATGCCATCAGCGATCAGGATACCCAGATCAACCTTACCAACCATGTCTATTTCAACCTGGGGACCGATTCGGACATTTTAAACCATCGCCTGCAGATACTGGCCGACCGGGTGGTGGAGGTGGATGATGCCCTGATCCCCACCGGGCACATGGTGCCGGTGGACGGCACTCCCTATGATCTGCGGCAGCCCCAATTGCTGCGGGAGATGATGGCCCGTACCGACAATGCCATGTTCACAGCCGCCAAGGGCTATGATATCGGCTATGTGCTGCAAGGGGAAGGCATGCGTGAGATCGCTGCCCTTAGCTTGGAGGACACAGGTCGTGTCCTGCGTGTGCTGACTGATCAACCCGGCGTGCAGTGCTATTCAGGCCAAATGTTTGACTGCACTGGTCGCGGTGGCGTGCACTACGGCGCCTATGCCGGCCTAGCGCTGGAAACCCAGCAGCATCCCGACACCGTGCACTACCCGGCCTTTGGCAGCACTCGGCTGCAGGCAGGGGACACCTATAGCACGTCCACGGTGTATGCCTTTTCCACCTCCGGCTGAACTGAGATCATTCTCTTTTTCTATTCAAGGGCCCAAGGGCCGGATGCGGTCCTTTCCTTATCACCTGAAGGGATGATAATTCACACAAAGATCCATCGCAAGGCATACTTCAGACGGGTATACTCGTTCTATAGACGAACGATCCAACGATGTGCGAAAAGAGGTAATGATTGATGAAACGCACCCTGTCCCTGTTGTTGCTGGCAGTGCTGTTGCTTACCCTGACCCCCATGGCCACTTTAGCCGCCACCGATGACATCAAGGTTACTCTGGCGAAGGAGCTGTATTATTCCAACGCCGTGCCCCAACAGCCAGTGATGAGCCTGGTCAACAACAGCGCCCATGAGGTATATGTCACCATTGAGGTATATGATGAGGCCACGCGCAGCACGATCAACACCCAGCAGCTCACCCTGCCTGTGGGCTCCGTGCCGGTGGAGGTGTACGGCTTTGTCTACAAGCCGCTGACTCAGAATGGCGAGGTCAATACCTACCGCTACAAGCTTACCACCGCGGGTGGCTATAAGCGCACGCTGTACTTTGCCCAGATCATGCGCGTGGACAAGAACACCAACGAAATCACCTACGAACAATGGGATAATCCCATTTTCGGCCGCAACACCGTGACCAGCTTTGGCCCCCAGTTCCGCGTGCTGACACCTAAGCTGACCAAGAAATGGTATATGTTCACCCCCATTGACCTGTCCCGCCAGGGCAGGCAGACCATTACGCTGGTGGGCGGCAACATGTACGAGGTGGGCGAGGTGTACGTGGATGTCTATGGAGACACAGTGAACGTCACCTACAAGTATTTCTATGAGGGTGAAACCGGCAGCAAGGTGGAGCGTATCAGCGAATACCTCAACTTCTTCCCTGCCTACAACACCATCACCGAGGTGGAGCCTGAGAAGCTGCCCAGCTCCTTTGCCTTCAATATACCCTTCAGCATTGCCAACAACCTGGGCGGGGATACCAATGTGCTGATGTTTGTGCGCAACGTGGAGACCTTCTACCGCTTTCCCACCCCCAAGACAGAGATGCGGCGTAACTACCCCAACTCTCCCAGCCGTAAGGCCGAGCGCGGTGCCATGCTGATGATGATGGATCCCATTGCAGGGTACGATCTGGTCAATGATCACAACTACGGCAACTAATACTCATTCCAAACGGTAACGCATCGTCGCGCTGGTGTTTTTGCCCCGCTGCTGTGTCGGCTGTTCGGTCGGCGTGGCGCTGCTACGCCTTCCTCATCTGCTCCTTGCAGCGGAGCAAAACCCCATACCGCTTTGGATGTGTTACCGTTTTACATGAGTACAATACTCATTTTGCAAGAGTTTCTTGTACGAACACAAAGCGGGAGGGGCAGCAGTTTCTCCCGCTTTGTGCCTGGAGTATCCGCCTATAATTGCAGCAGTTCCGCCTGGATGCTGCCTTCATTCTGTACCGTCAATATGGCGTAGCGGCCATCGGCCAGTGCGCCCGGATTCAGCATCAGCACCCCCTGCACCCACTGGTTCAGGGGCCGGTGGCTGTGGCCAAAGCAGGCGATCTGGGCGCGTACCTCCTGGGCGCGGTAGCACAGCGTTTCCGGACCGCGCTTCACGTGATAGCCGTGCCCATGGGCGATGAACACCTGAATGCCTGAAAAGCACTCCACCCGCTCTATGGGAATATCCCTGGGCGCCGACAGGTCACAGTTTCCCCGCACTGCCCAGAAGCGAAGGCTATACCCACGGTAGGGCAGCACATCAAAGATGCCGTCTCCGCAATAGATCAGCACATCGGGCTTGCCCTGCTGTTCCGCAAGCACAAGCAGGTTGCGCAGGGCGCCTGTGGCCCCGTGGCTGTCGCTGATGACCAGCGCCTTCATCCCAGGGCCTCCAGCAGTTTTTTCATCGCCCGGGCACGGTGGCTGACCTGGGCCTTCTGTTCATCGCTCATTTCGGCGAAGGTCAGGCCGTTCTCATACTCAAAATAGGGATCGTAGCCAAAGCCCCCGGTTCCCCGGGGCTCAAAGGTGATGGTGCCCGGGCAGACGCCCTCAAACAGGCGGGGCGGCAGAAAAGGCGAGGCCAGGGCTACGGCGCTGACAAACTGGGCCGTCCGCGGCGCCGGCACCTCCTTCAGCTTTTCTATCAGCAGGGCATTGTTGGCGGCATCATCGCCGTGCTGGCCGGCATAGCGGGCGCTGTGCACGCCGGGGGCTCCCTGCAGGGCATCCACCATCAGGCCGCTGTCATCGGCTAAGGCTGCGTAGCCGGTACGGTCGCACACCGCCTTTGCCTTGATGAGAGCGTTCTCCGCGAAGGTATTGCCGGTTTCCTGAATGTCCCCGTCAAAGCCGGCCTCCTGCATGCTGATCAGCCGGTATCGGTCGCCCAGGAAGGCGCGCAGCTCTCGCAGCTTGTGCTGGTTGTTGCTGGCCAGCACCAGCGTTTGCTGCTGGCCGATGACCTGCGCCTGTTCGCCCAGCGCCTGTACCTGCCGGGTGAAAAGCTGCACCATGCCGCTCTGGGCCAGGCTGAGCAACTGTCCCAGTTGCTGCAGCGAGAAGGCGCTGCCTTCGCCGGTGCCCTGCA
>JAAZBR010000123.1 GCA_012513735.1 Clostridiales bacterium
TATCCGAGATAGCCGTCAGCGACTTCAGCCGTTCTGACAGGCGATCATGGCGCACCAAAAAGACGTTGATTTCCAGTGCCTTTAACTGTTCGGACAGAGACAGATACGCTCGCGCCGTCTCCGCCTGCTCACCCAATGGTTCAAGACGGCTTGCCAGCTCTTCCAGCAGGTCGTTGACCCGCAGCAGGTTGGCACGGGTTTTCTCCAGCTTGCGCTCCGCTTCTTCTTTACGCACACGGTAGGTGACGATCCCTGCCGCCTCTTCAAATACCTGCCGGCGTTCTTCGCCGCGGTTTGACAGGATTTCCTCAATGCGTCCCTGACCGATGATAGAATATCCCTCTTTGCCGATGCCGGTATCGCGAAAAAGCTCCAGAATGTCGCGCAACCTGCAGTTCACCTTATTGAGGTAATACTCTCCCTCGCCATTGCGATATGCACGGCGAGTGACCAGAACCTCCGCATAGGGAGAGTTGAGCGTGCCATCTTCATTGTCAAACTGCAGAGACACTTCACAATAAGGCAGGGGCTTGCGGGTCAGTGTCCCATTGAAAATGACATCTTCCATGCGTGAGCCCCGAAGGATTTTTGCACTTTGTTCCCCCAATACCCAGCGAACAGCGTCGGCAATGTTGCTCTTGCCCGATCCATTAGGGCCTACAATGCCCGTAATACCCTGATCAAAGGTCAACTCGGTGCGCTGCGCAAAAGACTTGAAGCCATAGATTTCGACCCGTTTGAGCTTCATCGGCCCTCACCTGCGTAATCAAAATGGTCAAGCGCTTCTTTGGCAGCCTGCTGTTCTGCGTCACGCTTGCTTCGGCCGGTGCCACGCCCCAGCTCGCGATCCTGCCCATATACGGCTACAGTAAACCTGCAATTATGGGGAGGACCCTCCTGACTGATCTGTCTATAAATCGGTTCCGGCGCTCCCTGCTCCTGCAGTTTTTCTTGCAAGGCGCTTTTAGCGTTGGAAAGGGGAAGCGTATCAAGGGGTAGGGTCAGCAGATGCCGGCTGACAAACGCGCGGGCGCTTTGCAGCCCCCCGTCCAGGTAAACAGCACCCAGCACAGCTTCCATCGCATCAGCCAGGATGCTGCGACGTCCCCTACTGTTATTCTTAAGCGGAGGTATACTTTGTATGTGTGAGGCCAGCGATAACTCCTCTGCAACACGTGCAAGGGTTTCCTCACGAACCAGCGATGCCCGGTGGCTGGTCAATTCCCCCTCGCTACTGGATGGATACTGTAAATACAGCAAATCACTTACACAAAGCTGCAGTACCGCATCCCCCAAAAACTCCAGCCGCTGGTTGTTCTCCTGTCCCACCGATGCGTGGGTAAGCGCGCGCCTCAGCAACGCCTTGTCCCAAAAGGCATAACCAATCCGCTGCATCAGTTCTTCCAGCACGCGCATTCAACCTCCACATGAAAAACGGCTGCTGCCCTCATGCGCAGCAGCCTGAATCGCAAACGCTTTACTTGCTCTTGCTTTCGATATACTCGACAACGTCCTTAACCGTTTTCAGGCTGGTAATGGCGCTGTCTTCGACCTGCATGTTGTAGTGATCCTCAAGATCCATGATCAGCACCATCACGTTGGCGCTGTCAGCGCCCAGGTCTTCAACCAGGCGCGCATCCGGAGTGACCTTGCTCTCTTCCACCTTTAACTGTTTTGCAATCATCTTAGAAACCGTTTCAAAAACCATGATGTACCTCCCATTCCTCGTATCAAAGTTGATTTTGAATGCTTTGAACCAAACCACCATCTACCATTTTGGTGGCCTGACGGATAGCGGAAGCCATTGCGCGGGCATCGCTGCTGCCGTGAGCTTTTACCACAGCACCCTGCACACCGAGCAAAGGTGCGCCACCTACCTCACGATAATCCATGGTGTGTTTGACCCGACGGAAGGCAGGCTTTGCCAACAAGCCTCCCATGGAGGAGCGGAAATCGGCCTTGATTTCCTTTTTAATCATGCCTATCATCGTGGCAGCCATGCCTTCCATAAACTTCAGGATGATGTTGCCGTCAAAGCCATCGCACACCAGAACATCTGCCTGATTGGCCGTGATGTACCTGGCCTCAATGTTGCCTACAAAATTGTACGTGGCTTGCTGCATCAGAGGGTAGGTTTCCTTGGTCAGGGCATTGCCCTTTTCCGCCTCATGCCCCACATTGACCAAACCGATCCGGGGCTTGCTGATCTGCGCAACATGCTGCATGAAGGCATCCCCCATCAGCCCAAACTGCACCAAATAATCGGGCCTGCAATCCACATTTGCGCCGCAGTCGATCAACAAAAAGTGGCTGATGCCGTTGGGCATCAGGGGTGCAA
>JAAZBR010000124.1 GCA_012513735.1 Clostridiales bacterium
CGCCATCCAGGTTGAGGCTGATGCGTTGCGGCTCGCGGCCGTACAGCTCCTTGGCGCGGGCCAGGTACAGGTTGAGCTCGTCCTGCGGCAGGGTGCCGTTGGTTACATGAAATTCACAGGCCATGATATTATCCTCCATCCATCGATCGCAATACTCGAACAGCAACACTATACCACATCTTGTGGTTTTGTAAACCCCATGCTACCACGAATGGTTTTATATGACTGCTATTGATAATCAAAATTCAGTTGGCATCCCATAGGCGCGGTGCTATAATTGGCTGGGATTCAATTAATAATATCGGAGGTCTGTGTATGAAGAAAATCCTATCCCTGACCATTGCGTTATGTCTGCTGTTCGCGCTGGGCGCGATGGCGGAGACCACGGTTGTAGAAGGCCAAGGCCAGGGCTTTGGCGGCGCCGTCAAGGTGCAGGTGACCCTGGAAGATGGAAAGATTACCAAGGTTGAGGTATTGGAGCATGCCGAAACCAACGGCATCGGCACCCCGGGTCTGGAGCAGATGCCCGGCCGCATTGTCGAGGCGGGCAGCGCGGATGTGGACATTGTGACCGGCGCTACACTCACCTCCAACGCCATCAAGGATGCCGTGAAGGCCGCCCTGGCTGCGACGCAGCCCGCAGAAGCCCAGCCCACTGAGGCTCAGCCCGCCGAGACTCAACCCGCGGAAGCCCAGCCCACCGAGGCTCAGCCTGCAGAGGCGCAACCCACCGAGGCCCAGACTGTTGAGGCACAGCCCGCCGAAGCGCAGCCCCTGCCTGAGGCAGAGCAGCACTTTGGCTTTGGCGTCGTGTCCAGCGGCCGCATCGGCCCAGGCAAGGATGACAAGGATGCCCAAGTTTACAGCTTCAATCAGGTGATGGCCAGCGTCATCTTTGACAAGGACGGTAAGATTCTCTTCTGCCACCTGGATCAACTCGAGGTCGCTACCCCCAACTATGATGGCGCCAGCATGCCCCATTTCTCCGGCTTCCCCGGCCAGAGTGCGCTGAACTACGACAGCGACCACGATGCGAAAATTGACAGCGAGCTCGAGCAGACCGAAGACAACTATATGGCGGAGTTCGGCACCTGGCTGACCAAGCGCGCCCGCGGCGAAGGCTACAAGATGGGCACCGGCACCTGGTCCACCCAGATGGATGCCTATGAAAAGCTGTTCGTCGGCAACACGGTGGAAGAAGTGCAGGAGTGGTTTGACAAGTACACCGCCAAGAACGGCCGCCCCCTGAAGGCCGACCAGAAGGACGAGGGCGATTTGGCCAAGTACAACGCGCTGAGCGACGATGAGAAGGCCATGCTGGCCGACGTGACCAGCGCAGCCACCATGAGCCTCAACGACAGCCATGGCGACATCGTGGGCGCCCTGAAGGCCGCCTTTGACAACCGCATCCCCTTCGCCCTGGCCAAATAAAACCAATACCAACCCCTGGGCCGCTGTGCAAGCACAGCGGCCTCACGCCGTCAAAAAAACTTCGGTTTCTTGACGGGAAGAAATGTTAGGCCATCCGCCTCTCACTTCGATCCCGGGCGGCGGATAGCAAGGAAACCCTGGCTTTGCCTGGCCTTCCGCCTCACCGCACATATCGCTGGGGCGGATTTCCATCAGAGGGCTCCGCCCTCCGATACCTGCCTGATTCTACTTCTTGGACCGTCTGGGCCGCTGTGTAAACATAGCGGCCTTTCGTTTTCTTCAGTCAATGCAATTTCGCTTGGCGTTTCTTTCACTTTAGCGAAGTATTGACGCGCGTTTTCAACAATCTTATAATAAATTATCCCAGACAATGGCCTTCGGCGTGGTCCTTCCTGACCAAGCGCGGTTCTGCCGTATTGAAAGGGGATTCATGCAGGAGCGAAGCGAGGAATTAGACTTATACCACCGCGTATGTTCGGGCGATGAATCGGCGCTGGAAGCGCTGATTGCGCAATACCGCACGGGCTTGACGCTGTTTATTTACAGCATTGTGCACAACCGGGAGGACGCGGAGGA
>JAAZBR010000125.1 GCA_012513735.1 Clostridiales bacterium
CAAGGTATTCAATGGACTTGTTGAAGCCAAAGGTCTTTGCTGCCAGCATGCCTGTTTGGTGCGCATACAGGCCGCCTGCAATGCCCGCAAAGAAAGCGGCTAGCGTAAAGGCAAACAGCTTATAGTAGGTGGTGGGTATACCGGTGGCCTCGGCGGCCACATCATTTTCACGGATTGATATGATCGCGCGCCCGTGCCGTGAACGCCCCAGGGTAAAGATGCTGGTAATGATCAGGACCATGATCCAGAACACAATGCCAAACTGCACTGCGCTGGAGGCAGGCACATCATCCGAGAATGCACGGGACATGCGGGTGATACGGGACAGGCCGCCGGCACCTCCTGTGATCTGTAGGTTTTCAATCACAACGCGGATGATTTCGCCAAACCCCAGCGTGATAATAGCCAGGTAGTCGCCCTTCAGCCGCAGGGCGGGCATGCCGATCAGGAAGCCGAAGACAGCGGACATAACACCTCCGGCCAACAGGCCGATGGCCAGCGACAGGCTGAAGTCAATGGTCAGAGATTTGGTGACAATGGCTGCTGTGTACGCACCCACCGCCATGAACCCGGCATGCCCCAGCGCTAACTGTCCCAGCAGACCGGTGGTCAGGTTCAGACTGACTGCCATGATGATGCTGATGCAGATGGTGACGATAATGCCCGAATAATAGTTATTCAACGCACCCGAAGAAATCAGGGACGCCACCACAAAGTACAGCACCAGCAGGGCCAGAATATTCAGGAAGTAGCTTTTTGCTTTTCTGTTCATACGCTACACCTTCTCCCTCTGGCCTTTGCCCAGAATACCGGAGGGCTTGACCAGCAGCACAATGATCAGGATGCCATACACCACCGCATCGCTGAGACGGGAGGAGATATAGGCTTTGGTTAAGCTTTCCGCGATCCCCATGATGAAGCCGCCCAGCATGGCGCCGGGGATGATGCCGATACCCCCCAGCACTGCCGCGATAAAGGCCTTCAGGCCAGGCAGGGAGCCCAGCGTTGGCGAAACGGAGGGATAGGCCAGGCCGTAGAGGATGGAACCGATACCGGCCAGCGCGCAGCCAATGGCAAAGGTCATGGTGATGGTGGTGTTCACGTTGATTCCCATCAACTGCGCAGCTCCCATGTCTTCACTGACGGCGCGCATAGACTTGCCCGCACGCGTTTTGGCAACAAAAAGCTGCAGCCCAATCATCAGCAACAGGCAGACCACAATGGTCAGCGTGGTGGTGAAGCCAATCTGCAGTGAGCCGATCATGAACGGCTTGACCTGTATGACGATGGGATAGGGCTTCGGCGTAGGGCTGAAGATGATTAACGCCAGGTTTTGCAGCAGCATGCTGACACCGATGGCGGTAATCAGTGAGGAAATGCGGGGGGAGGAACGCAGCGGCTTGTAGGCAACGCGCTCAATCACAACACCAAATACCACACAGATGGCAATGATACATATGATGGACACAGGAAGCGGCAGCCCCAGTGTGGCAATCAGCACCACAGCGGCATAGGCCCCCACCATGAGAATATCACCATGGGCGAAGTTAATCAGCCGCACAATACCATAGACCATGGTGTAGCCCAGCGCTATCAGCGCATAAATGCTGCCCACATGCAGACCGTTGATTACCTGATTCAGGAACAAACCCATCCTGTACATCACCATCCTATCTAAAAGGCCATGTCAGCATAACAGACTGGGGGAAGGATTTCAATCCTTCCCCCAGCAGGTACGGCCAGATTCAGGGATTCTGCATCTTGATGAACACCTTGTTGCCTTCCGCATTAAAGGTCAGTATGAAGGCACTCTTAATGGGATCGTTGTGTTCGTTGAAGGTAATCTTTCCGCTAACGCCTTCCACATCGGTGGCTTTGATGGCGGCAGTTACATCAGCGTACTCCAGAGATCCCTTCTTGAAGGCATCGGTCAATACCAGGGCTGCATCATAACCAGTTGCCGCAAAGGACACCGTGGGCTCCTCGCCATACTTGGCTTTGTAAGCGGCCACAAAGTCTTTGGCCATTTGACTGTCAGCCTGGGTGGAGAAATGATCGGAATAGGTGATGCTGGTCAGCAGCGCCTTGTTGCTGATGGCTGGCACGATGTCCGCGATACCGTCAGCGCCGAGGAATTTGGTGGCAAAACCAATTTCGTTGGCCTGGGTCAGAATGAGGGCGGCCTGGGCGCCATAGTAGGGAAGGAACACTGCCTCGGGTGTTGCATTCTTGATGCTGGTGAGCTGTGCCTTGAAGTCCACATCTTCATAGGTGGCCGATTCGGTGGCGACGATTTCGATGCCCAGTACTTCACATTCTTTCACAAAGGCTTCGTACAGGCCCTTGGAATATTCATTGCCGTTGTCATAGAGAATGGCGACCTTGGCGATGCCCTCGTCCTTCGCATAGCGGGCCAACTGCGTAGCCTGGAAGGGATCCAGGAAGCAGGTGCGGAACACGCTGGGGCGACCGGTGGTGATGTCGTAGGCGGTGGCAGAGGGGGTGATCATGGGCAGGCCGATATCCGCTGCAAACTCTGCAACAGTCTTGGTCACGCCGGTCAGGACAGGGCCGATGATGGCGGTTACACCATCATTCTCCACCAGCTTGTTGTATGCATTCAGGCCGATGGTGGCATCACCTGTGGTATCTTCCCAGATAACCTCCACCTTCTTGCCGTCAATGCCGCCTGCGGCGTTGAGTTGTTCAATGTACAGGTCGACGCCCTTCTGCACAGCCTGGCCATAGACGGCAGCAGGCCCGGACAGAACGGCAAGACCGCCGACCTTGATGACATCTTCAGCCAGCGTAGCCGGAGCAAACACACCCAGGCACAGCACCAGCGCCAGGAGCAGGGAAAGTATAGAACGCTTCTTCATCATATGGATAGCCTCCTTTTGCCTGAACTGTTTTGTGTTCAGAATAGTATCATCTTACAGGATGATGGAATCTTATTCAAGAAAGCACTTGTTCGATTCTTGTACTAAGTTCGTTTTTATTGTTAACAACAAAAGGCTGCCTTTTGCTGTTTCTTGACAGCCCTTGCTTCCCTGTTATAATCAGGCCATGCCGCTTGGGCTATCAACACCATGCATTAGGAAGTATGAACCGCTATCAATTGCACGTGGAGGAGTATCAGCAGGCCAGCAAGTTGCTA
>JAAZBR010000126.1 GCA_012513735.1 Clostridiales bacterium
AGAGGGCAAGAAGGGCGTTGTGCCCGAGTATCAAAAGTGCATCGAGATTGCTACGACCGGGTCCCTCAAGGAACTGATCCCCGCGGGGCTTATGGCGATTGTGTCCACGCTCGTTGTGGGCTTTATCGGCGGCGTGACGGCCATCGGCGGCTTCCTGCTGGGCAATATCGTCACCGGGCTGTTGCTTGCCCTGTTTATGAGCAATGCCGGCGGCCTGTGGGACAACGGCAAGAAGTATATAGAAGCGGGCAACATGGGCGGCAAGGGCTCGGATGCCCACAAGGCGGCCGTTATCGGCGACACCGTGGGCGACCCCTTCAAGGACACGGCCGGCCCCTCTATCAACACCCAGATCACCGTGGTGTCCCTGGTAGCCAGCCTGATGGCCTCGGTGTTCCTGCAGTTCTCCATTTTCTGATCGATCAGCATCAACGACATACGGCTGCGGGCAATTCCCGCAGCCGTATGTGTGTTAAACAGATCCATTTGGATGTTTTTCTGATTACACTGAAGGGACTGCCGATCAGCACAGTCCCTTTCATCATTTTCTCTTTAGAATCTGTACGCCGCTGCATCACCCTTGTTGCAGGGATCAATCAGACCTTGCGCAGCGCGGCGGCGATGTCCTGTCCTTCTTCACTCTGCAAAAATGCAAAGGTAGTGGAGGGCACCAGGGGACACACGGCTTCCATGTTGCCTTCGGCCAGCAGAGCCCGCACCCGGGAGGCGCTGATGGGCTCCGTCCCCTCCCCTGTAGTACGGGGCAGCACATGCAGCCGGATCCCAGCATCGGGTAGCACCTCCCCCATGGCCCGGTTGTACAGCGCCGTGGCCGGGGACAGAGGCTCTTCCCCCACAAAGCGATCGGTGATATGCAGGGCCTGGGCGATGCGCACGAAAACCGCCGCGTCGATGCGGGCCTGGGCCAGCGTCAGAGCCTCCCCCTCGGGAAGAAAGTAGGCAGGAAAGGTGGCACTGCTGACCAGATAGGGCCCCGTGGGGTGGCAAAGCACGTTATGAAGGTCGACGGTGCCCTCCCTGATCAGCCGCTCCCGCACGGCACGGGGAAAAGCGGACACATCCTCCGATACCATGAACAGGTGCAGCACCTGGCATCGACAGGCAGCCTGCTCCACCAGCCAGCGGTGCCCCAGCGTAAAGGGGTTGGCGTTCATCACGATGGCGCCCACCTGCGAGTTGGCGGATGGACTGCGCCCAGCCGGCGCTGCATCAGCATCTGCCTTGGGCAGACTGTGTTGGTATCCCGTATCCCGGGTTGTCTGCTGCAGCCCCGCAAGGTACTGCGCAAAGCCCTCCCGGCGGTTGCTCAGCAAAGCGACCTGCGGGGTGACTGCCACGGGATAAAACCCCAGCCCCTCAAAGCGGGGCGCCATGTCCTGTTTGGTATACATAAACAGCTCGCGGCGGCCGCGCTGAAACAGTTCGCTCACCAGGTGGGTGACCACCATAGCCATCAGCCCTTCGCCCTGGTAGTCCTCATCCACCGCCAGGCAGCGCAGCGTATTGCGGTAGAAGGAGCCAGTGGCCAGCAGCCGTTCTCCTTCCCACAGGCCCATGGTGTACTCCAGGTTGTTGTCCAGCGTCAGTCCCTGGCGCGCCAGCAGCGCCCGGATCTGTTGAAGGCTTGCGGAATCGCCCGGATAAAGGCGGCGAATGTCCATGGCGCCCTCCTTTCTGGAATGAAAACTGTTCTGTGGGATGCTCTGTCCCCTCGGCAGCAGGATACCGCCTAAGAAGGCACATTGCAACCGGGAACACACGGCAAACATCAGGAAAAATCTAATGATTTAGCCCTGTCTTTTTCGGGTATTCCTGGCCCATCGCATTGCAGTCCACTCATCCATTGCCTATAATGGTTCATGCTCCGGCAGGCCGTGCGCCCCGCCGGTACCTCTACCTAATAACAACCGCATCCGCGGGAAGGAGACACCCGTGCCCAACTTCACACTGGCAGACGATGTGTTTGTGCGTGCCGCCGCGCAGTTCCCCACCCCTTTCTACCTGTACGACGCCGCCGGCATGCAGAAAACCGCCAGGGCGCTGCAGGAGGCCTTTTCCTGGAACCCGCGCTTCAAGGAATACTTCGCCGTCAAGGCGCTGCCCAACCCCCACATCGGCCGCCTGCTGGTGGGGGCCGGCTGCGGGCTGGACTGTTCCTCCCACTGCGAGCTGATGATCGCCGAGCTGCTGGGAGTGAAGGGCGATAACCTGATGTTCAGCGCCAACGCCATGCCGCCCCAGGAGTTTGCCTTTGCACGCAGGCTGCAGGGCATCATCAACCTGGATGACATCACCGATATTGATACGCTGCAACAAAACGGCGGCATTCCCGATACCATTTGCCTGCGGTACAATCCGGGTGGTGACTTTGGCGACGGTAACGCCATCATGGGCAGCCCCAGGGACAGCAAGTTTGGCATGACCCGTCCCCAGCTCAGCGAAAGCCTGCACCGCTTGAAGGCGCTGGGCGTCAAACGCTTCGGCCTGCATGCCTTTTTGGCCAGCAACATGCTGGGCGAGGTGTACTATCCGCTGCTGGCCAGGCTGCTGTTTGAAACCGGCAAGGAGCTGCAGGCCGAAACCGGGCTGGAACTCAGCTTTGTCAATTTGTCGGGCGGAGTTGGCATTCCCTACCGGCCCACAGACGCCGCCCCCGATATCGGGCTGATCGGCCGCAGGGTGGAAACCGTATACCGTGAAGCCTTTGGCAGCGACAACAGCGTAGCTATCAAAACCGAGCTGGGCCGCTATGTGACCGGCCCCCACGGCTGGCTGGTAGCCCGGGCTCGGCATGAAAAGCGCACCCACAAGCATTACATCGGTCTGGATGCCTGCGCCAGCAACCTGCTGAGGCCCGCCATGTACGGCGCCTATCACCACATCAGCGTGGCGGGAAAGCGGGACGCAGAGCATACCCACACCTACGACATCACTGGCGCGCTGTGTGAAAACAACGACAAGTTTGCCATCGACCGCGCCTTGCCCCCCATTGAGTTGGGCGATCTGGTGATCATCCACGATGCGGGCGCCCATGCCCACACCATGGGCTATCAGTACAACGGCCGCCTGCGCTCAGCCGAGGTGCTGTACAGGCCTGATGGCAGTTTCCAGCTTATCCGTCGGGCAGAGACGCCGGAAGATTACTTCGCCACCCTCCACGGAGAGGGGTTGCCCGCCTTATAGTGACATGAAAGGAAAATCATGCGCCTGCTGATCATCCGCCACGGCCAGTCTGAAGCCGACCTGCTCCATGTGCACGAAGGCAGGGCAGACTATGCCCTGAGCCCCCTGGGCCACCTGCAGGCACAGCAGATGGCCCGCCATGTGTGCGCCCTCCATCGCCTGACCCACCTGTACACCAGTCCCCTTCAGCGGGCACAGCAGACCGCCCGGTATCTGACCGCGCTGTGCGGCCTGTCCCCCACAGAGGATGCCCGCCTGATGGAGTTTGACAACGGTCTGCTGGCCGGCATGGACCGGGAGGAGGCTGCGGTACGCTATCCCCACCGGCCCGACCTGCCCATAGACCAGGCCCTGTACGGGCAGGAGAGCCGCATGGCCTTCCGGGCAAGGGTGCAGGATTTCTTGATGGATTTGATCGCCCACCACACGGAGGAGGACTGCGTGGCGGTGATCACCCACGGCGGCACCATCAACCAGTTCTACGGCGCAGCATTGAAGTTGCCGGTGGACAACCGCGCAGTATTCCTGACGGGCGATACCGGGCTGCACGAGTGGCAGATTGATCCCTTACGCGTGCTGGTACTGCGTGCCAACTTCCTGCAGCATCAGCATGATGAACATAGCGCCGGGTGAGTATTTGAAAGGCGTGACTGTGATACAAAGGAGGGCCCATGGACGAACGCTACCTTGACCTGACACAGGAGAATCTGGATCAAGAGCACCTTTGTTGCGCCATCGCTGACAAGAAACATCAGCAGGGCGTGGACAGCAAGAAAGCCTGGCTGCGGAAGCAGCTACCCCTGGGGCACGTGTTCCACAAGCTGGATGCCCGAGGCAAAGTGTTCATTGAGTATACGCCGCTGCAAACCGCCATGGTACCCATCGAAGGAGACAACTACCTGTACATCCACTGCCTGTGGGTATCGGGCAGCTACAAGGGCAAGGGCTACGCGGCACGGCTGCTCAACCGTTGCCTGGACGAAGCCCGGGCTCAGGGCCGTGCGGGGGTGTGCGTGCTGAGCTCCGCCAAGAAGAAGCCCTTTCTGTCAGACAAGAAGTTCTTTATGAAGCACGGCTTTCAGGTGGCGGACAAACTGGAAGGTGACTATGAGCTGCTGGCTTTGTCCCTGAATGGCAGTCTCCCCTGCTTTACGGACAGTGCGCGGAGAATGTGCATCGACAGCCAGGACCTGACCATTTACTATTCGCCCCAGTGTCCCTATATCCCTGATTGCCTTGCCCAGGTTGCAAGAGGTCTGCTCACAGCGCAGCATCCCCCTTCACCTGGTGGCCGTGGAAAGCGCGGAGCAGGCCAAGGCGCTGCCCTGTCCCTTCAACAACTGGGCAGTGTTTTACCGGGGCAAACTGCAGACGCTGCATCTGCTAAACGCCACCTATCTGGAAAGAATGCTGCAAGGAGAAGCATAACAGCCCTTTGCAATATACAAAAACCCTCTGCCGGTGGGCGGAAGG
>JAAZBR010000127.1 GCA_012513735.1 Clostridiales bacterium
GCTGGTCTGCCTGCTGAGCGGGTCGGCCGCTGCCTCGGAGCGCCCGCACTATATCACCCAGTATACCAACGGCAGCCGCGAGGACAAGCGCATCGCCATCACCATTGACGATTGGTATGAGCCGGAGATGCTGCCCGAATTTCTGGATGTGGCCAACGAGTATGGCTGCAAGCTGACGCTCTATCCTATTGGCATCAACGTGCGCCCCAAGGAGGGCCCCTTCTGGCAGCGCGCCATCGATGAGGGACACGAGCTGGGCAACCACTCCAACACGCATAAAAATCTGGAAAACGCAGGCCGCGACACCATCATGGCGCAGCTGAACAACATGGAGAAGCGTCTGGAGGAGGCCCTGGGCCACCCCCACACCATGAACACAGTGCGCTACCCCTTCGGCGCGGGCCGCTTCAACGGCACCCGGGGTGCCTTTGCCAAGGCGGTGAACGATGCCGGCTACAGCCATGTGGCGCTGTGGGACATCGACTCCACCGATGCCAAGCAAATCCTCAAAAAGGTGGAGAACGGCAGCATCATTTTGCTGCACGGCCGCAAAAAGGACCTGCGCACCCTCAAGGCCATTTTGCCCGAGCTGCAAAGCCGCGGCTACGAGATGGTGACCATCTCGGACCTGCTGCGCATAGCGCCGAGCGCCGCCGCCCAGCCCTGAGGGGTATCACAAACAATGCAAAAAGAAGCGCTGTCGAGTGAACTGCACCCCAGAAGTTGGACAGTGAAATCAAGCGGCCGAGAAGGAATGAGTTCGGTACTCCACCGGGCTCATTCCTTTTAGTTTGAGTTTCATGCGGTCATTGTTGTAGTAATACAAATACTCAATGAGTTCAACGCGGAATTGTTCCATGGAATCAAATTTCTTCAGGTATAACAGTTCTGACTTCAGCACGGCAAAGAAGCTCTCCATCGCGCTGTTGTCCAGGCAGTTACCTTTCCTTGACATGCTCTGCTGAACTCCTTTCCTTTTCAGCAGCCTTTGAAACTCTTTGTGCTGGTACTGCCAGCCCTGGTCTGAATGGAAAATGAGGTATGGCCTGTCAGGTAATGAGGATAGTGCTGTTCGCAGCATATGCATAACCGGTTGCAAGCTTGGACGGTCGCTCAAGGTATAACTGACAACCTCACCATTGAACAGGTCCAGGACAGGTGACAGATACAATTTCTGCCCGTACAGCGAGAACTCCGTGATATCGGTTACCCATTTCTGCTGAGGCTTAGTGGCGTTGAAATCTCTTTGAAGCAGGTCTGGCGTAACCTTGCCAACTTCACCACGGTATGAACGGTACTTCTTCATCCGCACCCGGGAGGTCAATCCGTCTTCCTTCATCAGACGCATGACCAGTTTGTGGTTGGCGACTAATCCCTGCCTTCTTAGGGCCATTGTCACCCTGCGGTAACCGTACCGCCCTGCGTGGGCTGTACAAATATCTCGAATACGATTTCGTAGCGACAGATGGCGGTCAGGTCGATCAATTCGCTTAAGAATGTAATAATATGTGCTTCTGGGGA
>JAAZBR010000015.1 GCA_012513735.1 Clostridiales bacterium
CCCTGCCGCCGCCCCGCACAGCAGCAAAGCCGCGTTGCTCCAATCCCCCTCCACGCTCAAGGGGCCGGGGCTGACATAGCGCTGGCCGCCGGGCACCAACAGGCTGTTGCCCTGCCAATGGGCCTGCACCCCGAATAGCTGAAGGGCCTGCAGGGTGATATCCACATAGGGCCGGGAGGCCAGGGGGCCTTCCACCACGATGGTACAGTCCGCCCCCGTCAGCGGCGCTGCCAGCAGCAGCCCGCTGATAAACTGGCTGGACACATCACCCGGCAGCGTGAACACGCCGCCCCGCAACAGGCCCAGGGCCTGTACCGAGGGCGTGCCCTTGCCCACCATGCGGATGCCATGCCCCTCCAGCGCCTGGTAGAGGGCGTCCATGGGCCGCTGGGGCAGGCGGCCCTCCAGGTGAAAGGTGCTGTTCGCCCCCAGCGCACAGGCCACCGGCAGCAGAAACCGCCACGTGCTGCCGCTTTCGCCGCAAAAGAGCTGGCCCCCCTGGATGACGCCCAGGGGCCGCACGTCAAAGCCCGCTTCATCCTGCCCGATGTCGGCACACAACGCCGTGAGGCAACGGGCGGTGGCCTCAATATCCCGGGAGGTGCCTGCACAGGCAATCCGGGTGGGGGCGTCGCAAAGAGCGGCCGCGATCAGCAGCCGGTGGGCTACGCTTTTGCTGGGGATGGCGGCCAGCGTGCCGCACAGCCGCCCCGGCTGCACACGAATGTTCATGCCGCACACCCCGCCCGCACCCACCGGGCGGCCTGGTCAACGCTTACGGGGGTCAGCCGGCAATCACCGATGACATGCAGCGTCACCAGGGTCAGGGTATCCCCCGCCCGCTTCTTGTCCCCCAGCAAGGCGCTGTGAATCACCTCGGGTTTTTGGTCGGTGGCGGTGGGCAGGCCCATCAGGTGGATCAGGTTCACCACCCGGCCCATGGTGTCCGCCGTACAGCAGCCCATGCGGTGGCTGGCCCGGGCCATCAGCGCCATGCCGATGGCCACCGCCTGGCCGTGGGGCAGCGTATAGCCGCTCAGCCGTTCCAGCGCGTGGCCCATGGTGTGGCCGAAGTTGAGCAGCTGCCGCTCCCCCCGGTCGTAGAGGTCCTGCGCCACCACCTGCTGCTTGATCCCCACACAGCGGCGGACAATGTCCTCCTCCTCGCTCTCATCGTAGGGGATCATGTCAAACAGCGCCGCATCCTGAATGACCCCGTACTTGATCACCTCGGCCAGGCCGTCGCGGTACTGCTCCCCGGGCAAGGTGCGCAGCAGCATGGGGTCCACCAGGGTCAGCCCTGCCGGGTAGAAGGCGCCCACCAGGTTTTTGCCCTGGGGCAGGTCGATGGCCGCCTTGCCGCCCACGGAAGAATCCACCTGGGCCAGCAGGCTGGTGGGCACCTGGGCTAATTTCACCCCCCGCAGCCAGGTGGCTGCCGCAAAGGCCGCCACATCCCCCACCACGCCCCCGCCCAGGGCCACCACGCAGTCGGTGCGGGTGATGCCGCTTTCATGCAGAAAGCCCAGCAGCCCGGCATAGGTATCCAGGCTTTTGCTGCCCTCCCCCGGCTGCAGCACGCGGGATGTGACCCGGTAGCCGGCCTGCTCAAGCTGCGCCACCAATCCTTTCAGGTGGTGGCGGGCTACGTTTTCATCGGTCACCACGGCGACAGCCTGCCCGCCCAAAGCGTGCCGGATGCGCTGCCCCGCCTGCCCATACAGGCCGTTTGCTACGATGACCTCGCTCATTTCTTCACCCCGTCGATCTCCTCTTTCAACCGCCGGCCCTCGTCCAGCAGGGCGCGCAGCGCCGGCACATCGTCCTCAGCAATGGCCTGTCGGTAGCGGGCCAGTTCCTGCTGCAGCCAGTCGATCTCCTGCAGCAGGTGGTCCTTGTTTTCCAGAAACAGGGTGGACCACATGGCGGGATCCAGCCAGGCAACCCGGGTCAGATCCCTGTACGAGCCCGCCGACACCCCCCGGTGACCCCGGGCGGTGGGGCTTTTAATGAAGGCGTTGCTCACCACATGGGGAAGCTGGCTGGTGAAGGCGATCACCCGGTCGTGCTCCTCCGCGGTGGTGACGCTGATGCCCCGAAAGCCCACCGGCAGCAGCGCCTGCTGAATGCGGTCCAGCAGCTGGATGTCATCATAGCGGCGGGGCACGATCACCATGGGAGCGCCGTGGAACAGGTCGGCCCTGCTGTTGGCAAACCCGCTCAGGTGGTTGCCCGCCATGGGGTGTCCCCCCGCGAAGGTAAAGCCGTACTGATCGGCCAGGCGGAAGCCCACCTGGCACACCCGGCGCTTGGTGCCGCAGCAGTCCACCATCAGGCTGTTCCGGTTCAGGTGGGGCGCGATACCCTCCAGGTAGCCGATGGCGGCATCCGGGTTGACGGCGATCAGCACCAACTCGCAAGCGTTGACGTTTTCCTCCGTCAGAGGCGCATCCACAGCGCCCGCCACCATGGCGATGTCCAGCGTGGGCCGGTCGCTGTCATGGGCCAGCACCCGGTACTCCCCCGCCTGCTTGTAGGCCTTGGCCAGGGAGCCGCCGATCAGCCCCAGCCCCACAATGCCGATGGTCATGGCGCGATGGCGGCCCGCACACGGGCGACGCGCGCCATCAGGTGATCAAACTGATCCGGGGTCAGGGACTGAGCGCCGTCGGACAGCGCGTGCTCCGGGTCGTTGTGCACCTCGATCATCAGGCCGTCGGCCCCGCAGGCGGCGGC
>JAAZBR010000128.1 GCA_012513735.1 Clostridiales bacterium
CTGCATCGTATTCTCCAACTGACCGGTGGCCAGCTTGAAGCGAAGGTTGAAAAGCTCCGTCTTCAGATCGGCGATGGCGGTGGCCAACTGCTCGGGCTTCATGGCTGCGAACTCACTTACCTTCATTGCTTTTCACCCCCAACCTGGGCACTCAGTTGGTCGCGGCTGTACACCTTGGTGCGCAGTGGCAGCTTGCTGGCTGCCAGGCGCAGGGCCTCGCGGGCAATGGATTCCTCTACCCCGCCCACCTCAAACATAACGCGGCCGGGCTTGACCACAGCCACCCAATACTCGGGAGAGCCCTTGCCGGAACCCATGCGGGTTTCCGCCGGCTTCTCGGTGACAGGCTTGTCGGGGAATATCTTGATCCACACCTGGCCGCCACGCTTGGTGTAGCGGGTCAGGGCGATACGAGCCGCCTCGATCTGCTGGCTGGTGACCCAGCTTGGAGAAACGGCCACCAGGCCATATTCGCCGTAGCTGATGGTATTGCCGCGGTGCGCAGTCCCCTTCATCCGGCCGCGGAAGACCTTGCGGTGCTTAACTCTCTTGGGCATTAACATGGATTACTTGCCTCCTTCGGCGGCGCGCACAGTGGGCTTCTTGGCCTTCGGCAGGATCTGGCCTTTGTAGATCCACACCTTGACGCCCAGGCGGCCGTAGGTTGTTTTGGCTTCTGCAAAGCCATAGTCAATGTTAGCACGCAGGGTCTGCAGCGGGATAGAGCCCTCATGATAGTGCTCGCTTCGGGCGATGTCCGCGCCGCCCAGACGGCCGGAGACCTTGGCCTTCATGCCCTTTGCCCCGCCGCGCATGGCGCGCTGGATAGACTGCTTCAGGGCCCGCCGGAACGAGATGCGCTTTTCCAGCTGCTGCGCGATGTTCTCGGCCACCAACTGGGCATCGGTGTCCGGGCTCTTGATCTCCAGCACATTGATGTTGACCGGATGGCCCAGGGACTTTTCTACATATGCCTTCAGCTCTTCAATGCCCTTGCCGCCGCGGCCGATGATCATGCCGGGGCGTCCGGTGAAGATGTTGATGGTCATCCGGGCAGCGGAGCGCTCGATATCGATGCGGCTGATGCCGGTAGCATAATACTTCTTCTTCAGATCCGTGCGGATCTTGCGGTCCTCCACCAGGTTGTTGGCAAAGTCCTTCTTGTCGGCAAACCAGCGCGTGCTCCAGTCGAAGATGACGCCAACGCGTGCGCCGTGGGGATTAACTTTCTGACCCATGTGTTTCCTCCCTGCTCCTTATCTTTGATCCAGCACCACGCTGATGTGGCTTGTACGCCTGAGCATCGGCGAAGCGCTTCCGCGGCTGCGCGCGACGTAGCGCTTGAGCGTGGGGCCGGGGTTGGCGTAGATCTCAGCAACGTACAGCGATCCACGGTCAAGCTCCTGGTTGTTGACAGCGTTTGCGATGGCGCTGTTCAGCAGCTTGATAACGATGGGGCTCGTCGCCTTGGGAGTGAACTGGAGGATGGCCAGGGCCTCATCCACATTCTTGCCGCGAATCAGGTCGATAACCTGCTTGGCCTTGCGCGAGGAGACGCGGACGTGCTTCACATGCGCCTGGGGACGCTTGTCGCGCTCCTGCGCGCGCTTTTCGCCCTTATCACGGGTATTGCTTGCCATGTGTATTGCTCCTTTCGTCTCAGTTGCGACCGCTGGTCTTTGCACCGGCATGTCCGCGGAACGTGCGGGTGGGCGCGAACTCACCCAGTTTGTGGCCAACCATGTCTTCGGTGACGTATACCGGCACATGCTTGCGGCCGTCATGCACCGCGATGGTGTGGCCCACGAAATCCGGGAAAATGGTGGACGCGCGCGACCAGGTCTTCAACACGGCCTTTTTGCCGGACTTGTTCATATCTTCAATGCGCCGCATCAGCTTCGCATCGACATAGGGGCCTTTCTTAATGGAACGACTCATGGGTAGTGTTGCCTCCTTTCAAGCTGTGCTTACTTGGCATTGATGCGCTTGACGATCAAGCGGTTGGAATACTTCTTATGCTTGCGCGTCTTGTAGCCAAGCGCAGGCTTGCCCCAGGGGGTCACGGGAGCGGGCATACCGATGGGGGATTTGCCCTCGCCGCCGCCGTGGGGGTGATCGCTGGGGTTCATGACCACGCCGCGCACGCTGGGACGGATGCCCATGTGGCGTTTGCGGCCGGCCTTGCCGATGCGCACGTTCTCATGGTCGGTATTGCCTACGGTGCCTATGGTAGCGCGGCCATTGAGGGGCACCTTGCGCATTTCGCCGGAGGGCATACGCAGTGTGGCATAGCCGCCTTCCTTGGCCATCAGTTGGGCATAGGTGCCGGCGGAGCGGACCATCTGGCCGCCTGCACCGGGACGGATCTCCACGTTGTGGATCAGTGTGCCCACCGGGATGTTTTGAATGGGCAGCGAGTTACCGGGCTTGATGTCGGCGCTATCCGAGGAGACCACCATGTCGCCCACATTCAGCCCCAGGGGAGCCAGAATATAGCGCTTCTCGCCGTCCAGATAGTGGAGCAGCGCGATGAAGGCCGAGCGGTTGGGATCGTACTCGATGGCCGCCACCTTGGCGGGCACTTCCAGCTTGTTGCGCTTGAAGTCGATCAGGCGGTACTTCACCTTGTGTCCGCCACCCTGATGGCGCACAGTGATCTTGCCCTGCTTGTTGCGGCCGGCATGTTTCTTCTTGCTGGTCACCAGCGCTTTCTCGGGCTTCTTCTTGGTGATTTCTTCGAAGGTCAGCACCGACATGAAGCGGCGGGCCGGCGAGGTTGGTTTATATACGCGAATTGGCATTTCTTTTTCCTCCCTTAGACCATGCCTTCGAAGAACTCGATGGGCTTGGAATCCTCAGTCAGCTTTACATACGCCTTCTTGACCTCGGGGGTACGGCCGCTGGTGCGGCCCTGGCGCTTGATCTTGCCCAGCATACGCAGGGTGTTGACGCGTTCGACCTTGATGTCCTTGAACACCTTTTCAAGCGCATTCTTGATCTCCACCTTGTTTGCGCCGATGGCCACTTCAAACACGTAGCGCTTGTCAGCGATGCCGTCATAACCCTTTTCGGTCAGCACGGGGCGCAGGATGATATCATGTGGGTCCTTTTTCATCAGACGTATACCTCCTCAATGCCCTTTACGGCCTCCTGCAGAATAATCAGCTTGTCGGCACGAAGGATGTCGTAGACGTTCAGCGTGTTGACGCTGGCGCCGGACAGGCGCTGGATATTGCGGCTGGCACGGACAATGCTCTCGTCCTGGCCGGGCAGCACCAGCAGGGCCTTCTTGTCAATGTTAAGATCCTCCAGCATTTTGGCGATCACACGGGTCTTGGCTTCCTTCAGGGTGATGGTATCCAATACAATGATGTCACCCTGGGACAGTTTGCTGGACAGCGCGCTCTTCATGGCCAGGCGGCGCACCTTCTTGGGCACCTTGACCACATAATCCCGGGGCTGCGGGGCAAACACCACGCCACCGTGACGGAACTGGGGCGCACGGTTGGAATGGTGACGCGCATTACCGGTGCCCTTCTGGCGATAGATCTTGCGACCGCCGCCACGGACCATGGCACGGGTCAGGGCGCTTTGGGTCCCCTGGCGTTTGTTGGCCAGAATGGAGCGAACAACCAGATGCATGGCGGCAACATTGGGCTGAATGCCAAAGATCTCATCGGAGAGACTCAGCTCGCCCGCTGCCTTTCCCTGCATGTTGAGTACTTGAATGGTGGGCATGAAGCGTTTCCTCCTTCTTAGGCTTTGCAGCTATTGCGCACGAGCAGCACGCTGTTCTTGGCGCCGGGCACAGCGCCCTTGACCAGCATCAGATTGCGCTCTGCATCCAATTCAATCACTTCAAGGTTCTGCACCGTCACACGCTCAACGCCGTACTGGCCGGACATGTGCCGGTTCTTGAACACACGGCTGGGAGTGGAGTTGGCGCTGAGCGCGCCCACCCCGCGGTGATACTTGGAGCCGTGGGTCATGGGGCCGCGGGACTGGTTCCAGCGATAGATAACGCCGGTGAAGCCATGGCCCTTGCTGGTGCCGGTGACGTCGATCTTTTCGCCCGCAGCGAACACGGATACACCCACAGTCTGGCCGACTTCATAGGAAGCAGAATCCTCAAGGCGGAACTCGCGCAGGTGCCGGGTGGGGGCCACATTAGCCTTCTTGAAATGTCCGGCTGTGGGCTTGTTGACCAGCTTCTTGACGCGGTGCTCCGGCACAGTGTCAAAACCAAGCTGTACGGCCTCGTAGCCATCCTTCTCGGCGGTTTTCTTCTGCACAACCGTGCAGGGACCGGCCAGGATCACAGTGACCGGAACAAGACGGCCATCGGGCAGAAACTTCTGTGTCATACCCAACTTCTTGCCGATGATTGCTTTCTTCATGGTGTGTTCCTCCTGCCTTACAGCTTGATTTCGATCTCGACGCCGGCGGGAAGATCCAGCTTCATCATGGCGTCCACAGTGCGGGTGTTGGGGTTGTGAATGTCGATGAGGCGCTTATGGGTGCGGCGCTCGAACTGCTCGCGGCTATCCTTGTCCTTGTGGGTCGCGCGCAGGATGGTGACAATTTCTTTCTCAGTGGGCAGTGGGATGGGACCTGATACGCGGGCACCAGTGCGCTTGGCCGTCTCAACGATGCGGCTGGCGGACTGATCGATCAGGTTGTGCTCGTATGCCTTGAGCTTGATGCGGATCTTCTGGTTGGCCATGGTTATCCTCCTACTTTTCAGTCGTTCTCATGGAGCCCTTCTCATGCAGCCGACGCAGTGGCACATGAGCTGTCAGGGCCGTCCGCAGGTCTGGTCTAACCTGGCGGGCGCTGAGTCCGTCGCCCGATTTGCGGGCTGGTCGGCGATAATGACCCGCCCAGGCCGGGGCGGCAACCTATCACGTCATCCCTAAACAGACAGCTCGATTATTATACGCATTGTACGCGCTGAATGCAAGCACTTTTTGCATATTTTTATGAAGGTTTTTGTCCCGGTGGTGGACAATCCCCCGCATTTACAACACAAAACCCGACCGGTTTCAACATATAATCGTCCACCGTATCGGGTGTATCATTCTGAACATTTTTCTGTTTTCTGTATCCAGTGCTGACAGAAGGGACAACCGTTCCCACAAGCGCAGGCTCGAAAGATGCTCAGCTTATCGAAGGCTTTCCCTGATCTCCCGGGCTTTCTGGTGCAGTGTCCACAGGGGCCTGACCAACAGGAAGCCCGTACACAGGGCAGCCGCCGTCATCAGCCGGTGCAGAAAGCGCAGCCGCAGGATGTCGGGCGTGCGCAGGCTGACAAGCACGCTCTCCTGGGCCCGCAGGTTCCAGAAGGTGCTTATGATGTCCTTGGGCTCCACCAGCACGTTGGGCACCCATTCCGGGAAGATCATCACCGGCGCGATCAGCCCTTGCAGCAGGAAATAGGCAGCGGTCAGGTTCAGTGCGTATACCAGCGCAACCAAAGCGCCCCGTCCAATCAAGCCCGGGAGCAGGCGGGGCGCATAGGCGCTTTCCAGCTGCCGCTTGCCGCCGCGCCACATGGCCAATGTGAAGGAACCCGCCAGGTGCAGGGTGGTGTGCAGCAGAAGAAGCCCCGCCAGGCAGATCAGCAGCCGCACCGGCAACATGGCCCGGTACTGCTCCTTGGGCAGGCTATAGAAGGTGCCGCCGGGCTGCCACTGCGTCAGCCCCTGACTCAGGGCGGCATAAGCACCAGCACCCGGCTTGGGCACCAGCGCAAAGCTCAGCATCTGGCTTTGAATGCCCGCCTTGTCCAGCGCCTTCAAGGGCACCTGCACATAGGCGGTATCCATTTCCCCTGCCGTGCGGGCATGGCGGGTGATGCCCACCACACGGAAGGCGGTTTCCCCGATATACAACCTGCGGCCGATGGGGTCGCCCACGCGGAACAGGCTGATGGCCAGCTGCTGGCTGATCACAGCCACAGGGATCCCTGTTTGGATCTCTTCATAATAAAGGTGACGCCCCTCAGCCAGCACGTCCTTCGGATAGAGGGACAGGTCGCCCCACAGCCCCTGCAGCAGGGCGGGGGCCGATCCCTGAGCGCCGTCCTTAAAGCTGGTGCCTGGGGTCAGCGCCCGCAGGCCGTAGGCGCTGACGGCGCCCGGCAGGTCCTCCATCTTCTGGGTGAAGGATTTCAGCAGTTCCTCAAGGGCGGTCAGCTTGGGCTTCCTGGCCGCTGCCTCTTCAGGTGTGTCCTTCTCCCCCGCCGGCTGTTGTGCGTTCTGAAGCTGCTCCTCCTGCTTCTCTTCAACCCGGGGCGCCAGCAGGTTGTATTCGTACACGTCGGGCGCCCGGTTGATGGACAGCCCCAGCCATGCCATGCACGCTGCCAGCAGTACCAGGGCCGCCGCCCGTTTAATCGACATATTCCATCACCGCCAGTCCGTCAGACAGGGGACGGTCCTCCCGGTCGGCGATCTCCACGTAGCTCAGCTCATCCTCCAGGGCAGCCAGCTTGCTGGAGGTCTCCACCACCGTAACGCTCTGCTTGCGCACGGTATACGTGGTATTGCTCAGCATGCCCCCCACGCCCTGCTGTACCACGTACACAAAGTACTTGTTCTCCCCGTCGGTACGCAGCGCACTGGCCGGGATCAGCGTGGTGGTGCGGGCTGAGCGGTAGGCAATGGTCACGTTCTGGGGGGCGGCCATCAGCTTGCTCAGCCCGCCCAAGGAGGAGAGTGTTTCCGCATCCAGCGGGATCACCGCGTACTTCTTGCTGTCGGCTGCGATCTCGATGTCGGCGATGGTCAGCTCCACCTCGCTACCCTCCAAGCGGGCCTTCATGCCCTTGGACAAGGGCTTCTTCACCTCGGTGATGTCACAGCGCAGCATAGGCACTTCCCCGGGCCGACTGAGGGTGTAGGCGGCCTTGGAGCCATCGTATTTGTCACCTGCCTTGAGACTGAACTCTGTCAGCCACCCGTCCCGAGGCACCCGGATGCGAATCAGCTCGGCCTTCAGCCGGTTCAGCTCCAGCATCTGCTCGGACAGCTTGCTGATTTCCTCCCGCATACCATCCGTCTTTTTGATGTAGTCGTACACAGCGTCACCGGTGCGCCTCACAGGCCCGGTGCCCTGATAAATGCGCCGCAGGATGTTGGTCGCCTCGTCCATGGCTGCCTTGGCCGCATACGCCTCCTTGAGCGCCTCCTCCGCCTTGCGGTCCAGCTCCTGCTGGCGCAGCACCTCGGGCGCTATGGTGGGAGAGGGCGACGGGCTGACAGCGGGGCTTTGGGCGGCCTCCGGCGCCGGGGTGGCCGGTATTTCGGTGGGGGCGGGCCCCGCGTCAGCTCTGCCCTGCACCAGCTGCGCCCCGGCCCCGGGAGCCTGCGTCAGTTCCACAGCGGGCGTAGGCGTGGCAGCCACCGCCCGGGGCGGGAGAACCGCAGGCAGATTCCACGTGGACAGATCCTGGGGCAGGGGCTTGCCCGCCGCAATGGCGGCCGCCTGCGCCAGATACAGCTTGTCGTAATACACGTCCGTTTTCTGCAGCACTTCATTATAATAGCGGTTGTGCTCGCTCTCCTGGGGCAGCCGGATGTGACCGGACACCTCCACGGTGAGCTCGCGTACCTTTTTGTCGTAGCTTTCCCTGATCTTCTGCACTTCATCGTCGAAGCCGGGAATGGAGGCCGTAAACAGCACATCGCCAGCCTTCATCAGATAGCCTGGTTTTGCCAGCACCCGCTCAACAGACAGGTTTAGCTTGCGGGCTCCCTCCACCGTAAAA
>JAAZBR010000129.1 GCA_012513735.1 Clostridiales bacterium
GCCCTGCCCACCAACCTGGCTGCCGTGCTGTACCAGCGCACCAAGGGCGCTGTGCAGATGCTGGCCATCAACACGTTGGGCGTGCTCTACGTGCTGGAGAAGGGCGACACCGTGCATACCGCCCAGGATTTGCAGGGCAAAACGATCGTTCTGTCCGGCCAGGCCAGCGTGCCCGAGTATGTGATCAACTATGTGCTGAAGGTCAATGACGTGCAGGACGCCACGCTGGAGTACCGGGCGGAGCACAACGAGGTTTCCACTTTGGCGGCTGCCGGCCAGGCCGACCTGGTGATGCTGCCCCAGCCCATGGTGACTGCCCTGCTGATGAAAGATTCCTCCTACCGCGTGGCGCTGGACATGACCGAGGAGTTTGCCAAGGCTGCCAAGCTGGATGGCAAGCCCGACGCTGTGCTGTCCATGGGCTGCCTGGTTGTGCGCAAAGAGTTTGCCCAGCAGAACCCCGAAGCCGTCAAGACATTCCTGGCCGATTACGCTGCCAGCGTGGAGTTTGTCAACAGCCAGCCGGCGGAGGCCGCCAAGGACATTGTGGCCACCGGTATCCTGCCCAAGGAGAAGCTGGCGGAGGCCGCCATCCCGCTGAGCAAAATCGTATTTGTGCAGGGGGAAGAGATGAAGGCCCAGCTTTCTCCCCTGTTTGAAATTTTGCACGCTGCTGAGCCCAAGTCTGTGGGTGGACAGCTGCCCGATGAGGGTTTCTGGTACGTTGCGCAATGATCTGTTAATGCGTCAAAGGGGCTGCGGCATCGCCGCAGCCCCTTTGCTCTATAACACCAGCCCCCCGTCGATCTGCAATACCTGGCTGGTGATATAGCTGGCCTCGTCCGAGCATAAATAGAAAGCCGCATCTGCCACATCCTCTGCCGTGCCCAGGCGCTGCAGGGGCGCTTGCTGTTGAAGGGCTTCTTTGTCGGCTGGGGAATAATGGGCCATCATGTCGGTGTCGATGACGCCGGGGGCCAGGCAGTTGACCCGGATGCCGCAGGGTCCCAGCTCCGCCGCCAGGGACTGGGCCAGGCCGATGAGCCCGGCCTTGCTGGCCGCGTAGGCGGCCTCGCAGCTTGCGCCGTGTACTCCATGGATGGAGGAAATGTACAGGATGCTGCCGCTGCCCCGGGCGACCATGCCGGGGATGGCCAGCCTGCTCAGCAGGAAGGCGCTGCGTAGGTTGAGGGCCATCAGGTCATCCCATGCGCGGGTGGGCATATCCTGCAGCAGGCCGCTCCAGGCCATGCCTGCGTTGACAATCAGCGCGTCCAGATGGGATAATTGCCGCAAAGCAGCGCCGTAGAGTTGGCTGAGCTGGTGTTCCTGCTTCAGGTCGGCCTGCAGGGGACAGGCGCCCGTGGCGCGGGCCACCGCTTGGGCCGCCTGCTCATTCTGGTGATAGCCAAAGGCCACGCGCCAGCCCTCCTGGCTGAAGCGGCGCACAACGCCGGCGCCTATGCCCCGGGATCCGCCGGTCACCAACAGCGTTTTCATACGGCACCTCCTGCCTTTTCCGCATTGTAGAGGGCGGGGAGAGCCGCCGTCAAGGAGCATCATGAATCAAAAGCGTCTTCTCTCCTGCATGAAACAACCTGTGGCCCTCCGGTGCTTTGATGAGATCGACTCCACCAACCGGGAGGCCAAGGATTGGGTACGGGCCGGCAGCCCCTTGCCTGCAGCCGTGCTGGCCGATGGGCAGACCGCGGGCCGCGGCCGGCGGGGGCGCAGCTTCTTCTCGCCCCAGGGCGGGCTCTACCTCAGCCTGATTGTGGCATCAGACGGCGACGCTCCGGGCCAACTGACCACGCTGGCTGCGGTAGCAGTTCGCCGGGCGGTGCTGCAGGTGTGCGGTATCCCGCTCTCCATCAAGTGGGTCAATGATCTGCTGCATGAGGGACGCAAGGTGGCTGGCATTCTGGTGGAGGGCGTGATGGTGGGGGACGTACTCAGCCGCGCGGTCATCGGTATCGGCCTCAACCTGGGGCCGGCGGATTTTCCTGAGAACATTGCAGGCGCTGCCGGTACCCTGTACCGCCCCGGACAGCGCGTGGACCGGGAACGGCTGGCGGCGGCCATCATGGATGGCCTGCTGGAAGGGCTGCCCTGCATGCCCGCCCACATTCAGGAATACAGCAGGCACTGTATTACGCTGGGCAGGACGGTGCGCTTTGACCACCATGGCAGGACCATGACCGGACAGGCCCGGGAGGTGCTGCAGGATGGCAGCCTGTCTGTGGACACCCCGGAGGGGCCCCTGCGCCTGATGGCCGGGGAGGTCAGCGTACGGGGTGCGGACGGGCGGTATTTTTAAGCAGCAGACTAACATTAACAAAAGTGCCAAAAAACCGGCTGCTCCGCCCGGCAGCATTCAAAGTTTTGGGCACGAAAAAGCGCCGGACATGTGCCCGGCGCTTGAAAAACAATCGGCTTAGTAGTTGTTGGCCATGCGCTCGAAGTAGGCGCGGGGATGGTCGCAGGCGGGGCACTTCATGGGCGCAGCCTTGCCCTCGAAGATGAAGCCGCAATTGATGCAGTGCCACTTGGTGGGGGCAGCTTCAACAAACACGTCATCATTTTCCAGGTGGGCGGCCAGCTTGTTGTAGCGGATTTCGTGCTCGCGCTCAACCTTGGCGACATTTTCAAACCGGACGGCCAGCTCCTTGAAGCCTTCGGCATGGGCGGTTTCGGCAAACCCCTTGTACATGTCGGTCCACTCATAGTTTTCGCCGGCGGCGGCAGCCTTCAGGTTTTTGAGGGTGTCGCCGGCGTTGCTGCCGTTGGGCAGCTCGCCCAGGGCCTTGAACCACAGCTTGGCATGCTCTTTCTCGTTGAGCGCGGTGGCGGCGAAAATAGCGGCGATCTGCTCATAGCCTTCCTTCTTGGCGGCGGAAGCATAATAGTCATACTTGTTGCGCGCCTGGCTTTCGCCGGCAAACGCGGTCCACAGATTTTTCTCGGTCTGAGATCCCTTGAGTTCCATGTGTTTCCTCCTTAGGTGTGTATATTGTATGCCCCGGATGGGGGCATGCGTTCAAGCGGCAGCGGCGCAGCTTACAGCAGTTGAAGCAGCGAGGCCAGGGTGCCCCCCACAATCAGGACGGCAAGAAAAATACTGATAATACGGATCAATACGGTGCGGTTCTGCTGGCTGCGTTTCTGTGTTCTGGTTGACATGAGGTCCTCCTTCTGGTACGGTCGTTAGACCGTGTCTATCATAGCATGGGCGGCCCGAACTGTCAAAGAAAGTTAGATATCCCTAACCCTCGCCTATCTGCCTTTCTACAGGGTGCGCTATGCGGGGGAACGATCGCTGTGCTAAAATGGCACAAAATTGCTGAAAGAGGAAACTGTATGAATACCGAGCAATATCGCATCAAGACAGGGCAGAAGGTCAGCCTGCAGGAGATGCCCACAGGCAAGGAGGAGGGCATCGATAAAAAAGAGGTCGTAGACAAGCTGATGCCCGCCAACCTGCAGGCCATGGCCGGGTTGCAGGAGAAGCTGTACGCCGAAAACCGGTATGCGTTGCTGGTGGTGCTGCAGGCCATGGATGCCGCCGGCAAGGATGGGGCCATCAAGCACGTGATGAGCGGCCTCAACCCCCAGGGCGTGCAGGTGGTCAGTTTCAAACAGCCCAGCAGTGAGGAGCTGGACCACGACTACCTGTGGCGCATCGGCCGGGCGCTGCCCCGCCGGGGCGAGATCGGCATCTTCAACCGCAGCCACTATGAGGAGGTTATCGTCACCCGGGTGCACAATCTGGTGGAAAACCAGCAGATCCCCCAGGAGCTGATCGGCCGGGACATCTGGCAGGACCGCTACCGGCAGATGAATGATTTTGAGCAATATCTGACCGAGAACGGAACCCGGGTGGTGAAAATCTACCTACACGTTTCCCGAGAGGAGCAGCGCCAGCGCTTGCTGGACCGCATCAACGAGCCGGATAAAAACTGGAAGTTCTCCAGCGGCGACGTGAAGGAGCGCAAGTACTGGGCGCAGTACATGAATGCCTATGAGGAAATGATGGAGCACACCTCCACCCAGCATGCCCCCTGGTACTGTGTGCCCGCCGACAACAAGTGGTATGCCCGCTATGTGGTTTCCCAGATCGTGCTGGAGCAGCTTCAGGTCATCAACCCCCGGTACCCCGAGCTGGCGGAAGCGGAACGGGCCGTGCTGGCGGAGTGCCGGCTGCTGCTGGAATCTGACGGAGCCGGTGAATAAAGCCTGATTGAGGCGACCAACAGGTGCGGAACGGCAGTTTCACACCTGCTGGTCGCCTTCTATCGGGTAGGTGGGTTTTACAATGCATAGATTGCTACGTAGGGTCTGCTCATCTTGAGCCAATACAGCCTTCAAAAAGTGGCATATATTCATCATTGCAGCTCCTCTGTAGATTCCTGCATATACTTCTCTGTGTTATGCACATGCCAGCATTCATTATACAATGAAAAACATCCCACACAACTTCGGTATGGGCCGTTTATTCTAACGCTCGTTACGTTCTTGCTGCAGCCCTGCGCCGGTGGGCCAGCCAGAACAGCATGACCGCCAGCATGAGCGGGAACACCATGGCCACCAGGAAGCCGATCTTCAACTCACCGCCCGCCAGATCGCTGACAAAGCCCACCACCGAGGGGCCGGCGGAACAGCCCAGATCCCCCGCCAGGGCCAGCAGTGCGTACATGGCCGTGCCGCCGGATGGCAGCCTACGGGCCGCCAGGCTGAGGGTGCCCGGCCAGAAAATGCCCACCGAGAAGCCCGTGATGCCCACGCCCAGCAGGCCCAGGGCCGGGGCGGGGGGCAAAATGATCAGCAGATAGGCGGCCACGCATAACACTGCGCTGTAACCCATGATGCGCACCAAAGACTGGCGCTCAGCCCCCCGGGAATGCAGCACCCTGGCCAAACCCATCATGGCGGCAAAGAAGGTGGGGCCGGCCAGGTCGCCCACGGTTTTGGATACCTTGAGCCCGCTCTCCGCGAAGGCGGACGCCCACTGGGATACACTCTGCTCCGCCGCGCCCGAACATACCATCATGACGGAAAACAGCCAGAACACCGGGGATTTCAGCAGGCTGAAGGCGCCCTTCATGCCCCTCTCTCCCCCCGCCTGGGTGATGGGCACCTGGGCGAAATACCAGCTTCCGAAAAGCGGCATAAGGGCCCAGATCACCGCCAGAATACGCCAGTTGCTGATGCCGAACACCAGGAAGAACAGCAGGCTGACCACCACCACAAACACATGGCCCCAGCAGTAGAAGGAGTGCAGCAGGCTCATGGCCGCCGTTTTATGCTCAGTGGGGCTGTGCTCCACAATGGGGCTGACCAGTACTTCAGCCAGGCCGCCCCCCACAGCGTACAGAAACACCGCGATCATCAGCCCTAAAAAGGGGTTATGCAGCAGCCCGGGCAGCACGGCCAGCGACACCATACCCACAAAGGTACAGGCCTGGCCGAACACCATGCACCGCCGGTAGCCGATGCGGTCGGCTACAAAGGCGGCTATCAGGTCGGTCAACAGTTGGATCATAAAGTTGAAGCCCACCAGCACCGCGATGCCGGCCAGGCTGATGCCAAACTCCCGCTCAAAGGTGAGCAGCAGCAGCGGAAAGAAGTTGTTGACCACTGCCTGGCCCACAATGGCCAGATAGCAGGCATACAGCGTATGTTTGGCGTCTTTTCGGATGCCGGCGATGGTCATGAGGCCCCAATCCGGGTGCCGGCACGGCCTTCCAGCGCCTGGGGCGCCTGCTCTAACGAGCTGATGATGGCCTTGCGGCCGGGCCTGCTGCGCACGAAGCGCAGGGCTGCCTGCACCTTGGGCAGCATGGAACCGGGGGCGAAATGGCCCTGGGCCGCGTAACCCTCCATCTCATCGGCGCTGGCAACGGACAGGTCGGTCTGATTGGGCTTGCCGTAGTTGAGGCTGATCTTTTCCACCGCAGTCAGGATCAGCAGGGTGTCGGCGTCAATGTCCTCGGCCAGCCTTTCGGCGGCCAGGTCCTTGTCGATCACGGCGGCTGTGCCATACAGGCTGCCGTTCTCATCCTTCAGCACCGGAATCCCCCCGCCGCCCACGCACACGGGCACAAAGCCGGCATTCAGCAGGCTGCGGATGGCGGAAAGCTCCACAATCTCCTTGGGGTCGGGGGAGGGCACTACCCGGCGCCAGCCGCGGCCGGCATCCTCCCGCATGGTGTAACCCTTGTCGGCGGCGATGTTCTCGGCCTCCTGCTGGGTGTAGAAGGGGCCGATGGGCTTGGTGGGGTGCTGAAAGCCGGGGTCGTTTTGATCCACCACCACCTGGGTCAGCAGCGTCACCGCCTGCCTGGCGATGCCCGCCTTCTGCAGGGCCTCGCTGAGCCCCTGCTGCAGGTGATAGCCGATGAGGCCCTGGCTCATGGCGCCGCACACATCAAAGGGCATGGCCGGAGTGATGGGGGCCGCGTATTCATTTTGCAGCACCAGGCGGCCTACCTGGGGGCCGTTGCCATGCACCACCAGCAGGCGGTTGTCCCGGGCCAGGGGGGCGATCAGCCGGGCGGTTTTCTTCACCACCTCAAGCTGGTTTTCCGCGGTGGCGGGCTGTCCGCCTTCCTGCAGGGCGTTGCCGCCCAGGGCGATGACCAGGGTGTTCATTGCATGTCCATCCTTCCGTTTATTGAATATGGCAACCGGATGCCGGTGTGTCAGCCCTGCCTGCCGGCGGGGCGGTAAGCCATCAGATATCGGAAGCTGAAGCCCTTCATCTTGGCCATCTTCTCCTGTTCCCTGCCTGTCTGCACAAAGCCCACGCTTTGGTAGAGGGGCAGCACCCGCTCGTTGCCCTCGGTAACATCCAGGGTAAACAGCCGGTAGCCCTTGGCGAGGACGTGCTGCAGCATGGCCCGGGCAATGCCCTGGCCCCGGGAGCTCTCCCTGACGGACACAAAATCCACCTGGGCCTGGCCGGGCTCAAACCGGCCGGGTCGGTTGAACTCCTCCCGCAGGATGGGGGCAGCCATGGTGCCCCTGATGAAGCCCACGGCCTTTTTCAGAACATCAGGCTTGATGGTAACGGCATAGGCGTTTTCATCGTTGAGGCCGACCGCGCCCACAATGCAGCCCTCCTGCTCTGCCACGGTGAACTGGGGCAAATTGAGCATCGGGGCCAGGGCAGCAGCCACCGCCTCTTTGTCTGTGGTCAGAGACTTGAACTGGTCGTAGAAAGCTTCCACGACGGTATCTGCAATGCCCTGGCGGTCCGCTTCAGCGGCAGGGCGAATCAGTGCGCTCATCCCAACACCTCCAGCGGGATCATACCACACCAGGGTGCTTCACGCATCATTTCGTTATGCATTTACAGGCTTTACGCCGGCGTGTACGCTTTGCTGACATAGGGGCTGGTATAGGCCTTCAGCAGACAGCCATAGCTGACGCTGAAATGCAGGGCGTCTCCCACGGCATATTCGGGGGCGGCCGTCAGGTCCACCAGCAGGTGATCGCTGCTGGCCCCCAGCACCTTGACCCGGGGATCCCGGGGGCGCAGGCCCTCGATGTCCGCATCCTGCCGGCCCAACAGCAGAATGCCCCGGCGCATGGGCCCCAGGTCGGGGAAGCTGACATATTCGCCAAAGGCATTGGGGCCGGTGTTGCCAAAGGGCTGAGAGGGTTTTTGCTGTACCTCGCCCAGCACGGCGGACAGGGTGAACACGTCCTGGTGCAGAAAGTCAAAAGGCTCGCCAATGGCCGTATTGTTGTTCAACAGCGCCGCCTCGCCGATGCGCAGGTGGTTGATGCCCCGGGGCATACCGCCCCGCAGCATCAGCCCGATGCTGCTGGAGTTGCCGCCTGAAACCAAGGGGATGGGCAGGTCCAGTTCCCGGCGCAGCCAGCGGGCGATGTCTGTCAGACGGCCCAGGTTCTCCTCATCGGGCAGAATGCCGCCGAAACAGGTCAGGTTGGTGCCCAGGCCATGGAGTTCCAGGGGCGATGATTCCTTGATTAAACGGGCGGCGGCCAGAATGGCGCTGCGATCGGTGTACATCAGCCCCTCCCGCAGATCCCCCAGGTCCACCATCAGCACCACCTTGTGGGGCCTTTGCATGGCTTGGGCAGCCCGGGCCAGCGCCTGCAGGGTAACCAGCTCGCTTTGCAGGCTCAGGTCGGCAGCGGCTATCAACTGTTCAGCCTGGGCAGGGTCGCCGATGCGCAGCATCAGCTTGGGCTTGCGGGTGCGCATGCTCATCAGGTTGAGCAGACGGGAATCCGCAAAGCTGTCCGCAATGTCCTCCAGCGCCTCCACGATGGGCGGGCTGGCGCATACGCCTTTGGTGACAGCCGCATAGTGGATGCCGGCGGCATGGCAGGCGTCTGCGATGAACCGGGCATTGTACCGCAGCTTGCCTAAATCTGCTGTGATGCGGGGGTACATGCTTCCTCCTGTGCAAAGCTCTGCTGCATCAGCCTGAGGGCGGCCTGGGGGTATCGGCGGCTCAGCACGCCAAGGGATGCCATAATGTAGTGGTTGTCAACCAAAATCTCCATTTGGCCGGGCTTGGGGTACAGCATGGCCCGGGCGTTGTTCATGTCCCGCAGCTTGCGCAGGATATTTCTGTGCCCCGGCAGCCGTGTCAGCGCTCCGCCGGTGGCAATCAGGGCTCCGGCCTGGCTGAGGTCCTTGCCCTCGGCAATCTGCTGGCGTCCGCCGGGCAGGAACACGTTGCGGATGATGCCTGCGTGGCGGCGCAGGGCAACCAGGCCTGCCTCCAGCGCCAGGCGCTCCGCCAGCCTCTGCTGATCCTGCGTATGAGGGACGGGAGACAGCTCATCCAAAAGCCGGTCCGCGTCGGCGTTCAACTCCCGGGACAGGGTCTCCAGCCCCACCCGCTCTGCCAGGGGCCGGGCGTTGAGGTACAGCCCCAGGTCGCCCTCCACGGTGCGCTTGAACAGAGGCTCCGACCGGGTCTGGATGCGGGCAATGGCATCGGATTGCTGGCAGGCACTGTGTACATCGGTGGTGGCGCCGCCAATATCCAGGCACACCACGTTGCTGCGGTCCTCATAGAGCAGGCGCACAGCCTCCATTACAGCGCCCGGCGTGGGCATCAGCGGCTGGGTGATGAGCTGGTACACATGCTGCATGCCCGGCGCCTTGACGATGTGCTGTTCAAACAGCGTTTGGATGATGCGCCTTGCCGGCTCGATGTTCAGCTCATCCAAACGGGGATATACGTTTTCACAGATCTCAATGGGCTGCCCCGCCGCCTCAAACAGAGACCGCACCTCCTGCTGATTCTGCAGGTTGCCGGCGTAGACCACCGGCACGTCACGGAGCCCCAGCCCGGCGATCTGCCGGGCGTTGTAAAGCGCCGTGTCCCGCTCTCCATAGTCGGTGCCACCCGCCAGCAAGATCAGATTGGGATGGAGCTGCTGCAGGGCATTGAGATCGCTTTCCAACAGCTTGCCGGCTGTCACCATGCGCACCACGGCGCCGGCGCCCAGGGCGGCCGCCTCAGCCGCCCGCACGGTCATGTCGTAGACCAGGCCATGCACGCTCATGCGCAGCCCCCCCGCAGCAGAGCTGGTGGCGAAGAAGTCTGCCCAGGAGAGCTGCTGAACGCCCAGATGATGCTGCAGATTTTGGGTGGCTGCCTCTAGCCCCAGGCGCACATCCCCCTGGGCGACGCTGGTGGGTGCACTGCCCTGGCCCACGAAACGGGGAATGCCGTCAAGCCCTGCAAAGGCGTTGACCAGCGTGGTGGTGGAGCCTATCTCCGCAACCAGCGCATCCACATGCAGGCTGCTCATTGTCCCTGGTCTCTGGCCCGGCGCTTCTTTACCAGACAGGTGGCCACATGAATGCCCTTGCTGCCCCGGCCGAAGCCTTCGTCAGCGCCCGCCTCCCGGGCCAACTCGGGGGTCACCTGGGTGCCGCCGGCCAGGAAGATCAGCCGGTCGCGCACGCCCATCTCCCGGGCGACTTGGTCGATCAGCGCGATGTTCTTATAGTGGATATTGTCGTGGCTGATGATGGTGCTGGCCAGCATGGCATCGGCGTCCAGCTCAATAGCCGCACCCACCAGCTTCTCCGGCGGCACGCTGGTGCCCAGGTAGTGCACCTGAATGCCGTACTTTTCAATGCCGCCGTGCTTGATGTCAATGATCTCCCGCAGGCCCACCGAATGCTCATCATTGCCCACCGTGCCGCAGACCACCCGCATGGGCCTGCGCTCGATATCTGTGCGCAGTTCATCTTCGCCCAGGATATCGGGGGGCTGGGGGATGTGCAGCTTGTCGATCTCCAGCGAGAAGGGCACCTTGCCCTTCAGTTCCACCCGGGTGCCCTCGCAGGGGTGCATCACCTCCCGGCTGATGACCTCGCAGTCCGTCAGGTTCATGCGCCGGGCGGTTTCCAGGGCGGCAGCCTCGGCCACCTCGGCCTTCACGGGGAAGAACATCGTCAGCATCACGGTACCGTCGGCCAGCCACTCCATCTCGGGCTTCAGCAGCCTGCCGCCGGGCTGGCGGTAGGCCTCGTTCTCCTGCATACGTACGTTCACGTTATCTTCTTCATCCAGCTCGTCGATGTACTGGATCAGCGCGGGATTCTCCAGCGTGCATCCGCCGATCAGGCTGGCGGGATCCCGCTGGGCCTCTTCCCCCCAGGGGGCCAGGTTATTGTAGCCGAAGTGGGCGGTGACCGGGGCCATGTAGTCCGCCGCCCGCTTGATCACGCTGCCGGCGCCGATGCCGCCTTGCAGGCTGCGGGCGATGCCGTCGCCATGGCGTTCGGGATACAGGCCGCTGTCCACAAAGCTGCCGGCCTCCACGGCCGCGAAGTAGCCGCCTGTTTCCAGCATTTCTTCCAGGAACAACACGGCCCGTTCCTTCAGCTCCCGGACATGGCGGCGCAGGGGACCGTCCTCCTTCAGCGTTACCATGTCCATCAGCCCGTCCAGGCCTACAAAGGTCTGCTTGGCGGTGTCGCAGGCCTCCATGTTGTAGATGTGCCAGGGCACGTTGCGGCCCTCGTCGGGCGTGATGGTGGATTGGATGTCGCAGCCTGTCAGCTTGCTGATCAGCATGTTGAGCACATGGGTCACGGTGGCCTCCCGGGTGGAGGACTCAATGTATTTGGTGTTCATCTGGGCTCGCATGCGGAAGCCGGGGAACAGCTCCCGCAGCGCCACAGCATAGGGGAGATCCATGTACACAGCGGGCGCGGGGGTGGCGGTGGGGGGTACGGTGGACAGGCAGATATTCTCTTTGGGTATCCCACAGCCCAGGGAGAAGCTGGCGTTGATGGCGTGCTGCACCATGAGCTCGGGCATCACTTTCCAGGCGTCCCGGGCGGTGGCGTTGGCATTGTGGGCGCTGTCGATCTGCGCCATGCCGGCCCAGGCGATCAGACGCTTGGATTCGCAGGCGTCCACAAAGCTGCGCAGCATGTTGATGTTGCGGTAGATCACGTTGTACTGGGGATCCTGGTGGCAGCCGTTGACGCCTTCCTCGGCGAACATCACGGCGATGTCCGGTCCGGCCACTCCGCTGACGTAGGAGTGGTAGTTGATCGGGCGGCCGACCTCGTCCTCGATCATGTCCAGGGCCTTGCGCTGGGCGCGAACCTGCTTGCGGGTGATCGGGACGCCGCCCATGCCCTGGGGCGTGCCCTCGATCAGACCATCGAAGTGGGACTGCCCGGCGGTGCGGATGACCATGATGTGGTCGGCGCCATGCCAGGCGGCCATGCGCATGCGGCGGATATCGTCTTCGAAGCGACCGGAGGCGATCTCGGTGGTGATCACCGGGGCCGGCTGGGGATCGATGCCCCCGAAGTAGTGGGCCGGGGGCAGCGGCACGCTGGCCTGGAGCGGCTCGGTGCAGTCGCGATAGGTGAAGGGGCCCATCTTCAGTCCCGGCGCGGGCTTGCGCCAGGTCCAGCCACGCCGGCGCGGGCGGTACTGGTCCAGATCCCGCAGGATCGCGGACAGATCGATGGGGGCTTCGGGGTTCAGGTGATCCTGGCTCATCGCGCGGCACCTCCCGTGAAGAGTTCCCGGGCCTGGGCCCAGTGCTCACCCGTGGCCAGCTTCAGGCCGGCCTGGCGGATGTCCAGGCCCTGGGCCTTGGCAAACCGGTACACCACGTGGCCGGCTCCGTGGGCCAGGAGCTGCTGGTCGGTGCAGCCTTCCACCAGTTGGCGGGCCTCCAGCGACGAGAAGCCCATGCGCAGCAGCACCGAACGCTCGATGGCGGGCGAGGTGTACTCCCGGCCCATCTTGAGAAGGGGGTCCACCAACTGGTCGGCCAGTCGCCAGAAGCGCTCGTGAAGTTGCTGGTCGCTCAACCCGGCCAGGTGGCCGCGGCGAGCCTGGAAGTCGTCGGTTCTCTTCATAGTGCCTCCATGACGAATTTCTTGTCGGTTCTGGTTTCTTGGGCGAGGAATTCGAGGTCGGCCTCCGTCGGCGGGTGGTCGACGCTGGCCAGGGCGTTGCGGATCAGCGAACGGCGCATGTGATCCAGGTCGACTTCTCGGGCCCGGATCTGGCGGGGGTGTTCGGGCAGGATGATGCTCTGGCCCGGGACCTCCTCCTCCGGGTCGCCGAAGCGGACCTCGATCCCGTTGCGCCGGGCGAAGGAGAGCTGGGCGTTGAGGTGCTTGCCGGCCCCGGTGTACTCGGTCTCCTGCACCACCAGGCACTGGTCCCGGTCCATCTCCTGGGCCAGGGCGAAGGCGGCCGCCAGCGACGTGTTGCCGGCCGGGCCCTTCTCCAGGCCCTCCAGGGAAGCCAGGACCTCGGTCATGTAGAAGACCTCTCCCTGGTTCACCGTCACGTAGCGGTCCATGTAGCGCAGAGGTCGGGCCGCGCTGCGCGGCACGTCCGAGCGGTCGGGCCAGGTCGAGAAGGGCATGCCGAATCCGGTGTGCCCCGTGGTGAAGGACTTCCGGTTGAAGGAGGTGTCCGAGGCCATGTGCAGGCCCTTGAGGTTGACCGAGGCGGCGATCACCTGGGCCTGGCAACCTGCCTTGATCAGGCCCCGGGCGGTTCCGGTCAGGTTGCCTCCTCCGGCGTTGGTGCAGACCACGGCGTCGGGGTCCCGACCGAGCCTTTCGCGGAACTGCATCGCGATCTCGTACCCCAGGGTTTCGATGCCCAGGGTACCGTAGGCGGTGTAGAGCGAGGCGTTGAAGTAGCCCGTCTCCTCCAGGGTGCGCAGGAACGTGTAGAAGAGCTCCGGGCCCACCGAGAGCTGGACGACCTCAGCCCCCAGGGCCTCGCACTTGCGGGCCTTCTCGATGATCTCGGGCTGCCCCGTCCGGCGCGAGTCGAAGCACTCCTGGATCACGATGCAGCGCAGCCCCGCCATGGCGCAGCAGGAGGCCACGGCCGCCCCGTAGTTGCCGCTGGTGGCGGTCACCACCCCGGGGTAGCCCTGCTTGCGGGCGTGGTAGACCGAGGTGGCGGCGCGACGGACCTTGAAGCTGCCCGAGGGGTTGGCGGCCTCGTCCTTGATGAAGATCCGGGCTCCCTTGCCCGGAGGGGCCAGCTTGCGTGCCAATTCCGTGAGGTTGCGCAGCTCCAGAAGAGGCGTGTTGCCTACCGAGAAGCCCTTCTGGATCTCGATTACGTCCTGAAGGGAGTAACCGGTGGCCGCCAGCATCCCCTCGTAGTCGAAGGCGATCGAGCCGCTCTCGAACTGCGCGAAGTCCATGCCGACGGCGGCCTTCATGATCTCGGCCTTGCGCGAGAGCACGGCCTGGTAGCTGTCAGGAAGCATCGGCGGATCCTCCGAAGAGCATCTGGCGCACGGTGTCGCCGATGGTCAGGATCTCCGGCACGAAATCGCCGAAGGAGTGGGTGTAGGTGGGGTTCACCTCAAGCAGGGTGCCTCGGACCTCGCGTCCGGTGCGGGTGACGACGGTCACCTCCTGGCCGAGATCGGCGTCCGACTTCAGGCGGCCTTTGACCCACATCTCAAAGGGCACCTTCTTCGTCTCTTCGGGGATGTTGGCGGTCCGTTCTTCCGGGCGGAGGACCACCCGATGGACCAGTCCCCAATCGTCCTTTCGGGGCATGGGAAGACCTTTCTTGGCGAGGCGTCGGGCCTGCGGCGCTCCGACGCGAAGGGAGAAGGGCGCCACGCCGGGGCGGGCCCGGCGGGCGGTCCAGGTGAGGGATTCAAGTGCGCCTCAGCGCAGGGTCCAGGGGCCTGTGTGAGTATCCGGACCGAGCATCGCCGAGGGATCTTGTGCACCTCGCAAGGC
>JAAZBR010000130.1 GCA_012513735.1 Clostridiales bacterium
ATACTCATTCCAAACGGTAACGCATCGTCGCGCCGGTGTTTTTGCCCCGCTGCTGTGTCGACTGCTCGGTCGGCGTAGCGCTGCTACGCCTCCCTCATCTGCTCCTTGCAGCGGAGCAAAAACCCACATCGCTTTGGATGCGTTACCGTTTTACATGAGTATCAGGCCCGGAAACCGCTTCATCATTCCTGTATCATTTGCCAGGTCCCCGCCCCTTTGCTATAATTAACATCGATTTTCCGCTGAAAGGCCAGGTCATTCATGCAGCAGCTCAAAGCTCTTTTCGCCCCCCGCGATATGTCCCAGGGAACACCCTGGAAGCGTATCCTGGAGTTTGCCATCCCCATGTTGATCGGCAACCTGGTACAGCAGGTGTACAATGCCACCGATGCGGCCGTGGTGGGCCGGTATGTGGGCGACCGCGCGCTGAGCGCGGTGGGCAGCGCGGGGCCTTTGCTCAACTTCCTGCTGGCCCTGTTTGTGGGCATTTCGGCAGGGGCCGGCATCCTGGTGAGCCAGCGTTTTGGCGCCCGGGACCGGGAAGGGCTGAGCAACACCATCGGCAACTGCCTGTCCCTTACGTTGGCGGCCACCCTGCTCACCATGGCGCTGGGGCTGTGGCTGACCCGTCCCGTGCTGAGGCTGCTGGGCACGCCGGATTTGTTTATTGATTGGACGGCTGACTACCTGCACATCCTGTTTGGAGGCATCGGCGGGTTTCTGTTCTACAATATGTTTGCCGGTATCCTGCGGGGGCTGGGCGACTCGCTGTCCGCACTGGCCTTTTTGATCATCTGTGCTCTGCTGAACATCGGCCTGGATATCTGGTTTGTGGCCGGCTTCGGTTGGGGGGTTAGGGGCGTGGCAGCGGCCACAGTGCTGGCCCAGGTGATCTCCGCCGTTCTGTGCTGGCTGAAGCTGCGCAACATGGGCGATGTATTTGAGATGAGCCTCAGGCGTTTGAAGCTTGTCCCTGGCGTGCCCTCTGGCATCCTGAAATTGGGCATGCCCACCGGCATCACCCAGGCTGTGTTCTCCATAGCCATGCTGTTGGTGCAGCGGCTGCAAAACAGCTTTGGGCCGGAGTTTATTGCCGTCAATGTGATTTTGATGCGTGTGGACGGATTTGCCATGATGCCCAACTTCTCCTTTGGTCAGGCGCTGACCACCTACATCGGCCAGAATGTGGGGGCCAGGCGCTACGACCGCCTGAAGCCCGGGGCCAGGCAGGGCACCCTGATGGCTGTGGGCGTTGCCACTGCGCTGACCCTGTGCATTCTGCTGTTTGGCCGGGGATTGATGAGCCTGTTCACCCAGACAGAGGCGCTGATCAACTACGGCATGCGGTTTATGCGCATCCTGGCGCTGGGTTACATTGCCATGGCGGTCATTCAGTCCTTGTCGGGCGTTCAGCGCGGAGCCGGTGACACCGTCACCCCCATGTGGATCAGCATCTTCACTTCGGTCATTCTGCGTGTCAGCAGCGCCTACCTGATCGCCTGGCTGACCCGGAGCCCCGAATACCCCAGCGGCCTGCCCGACTCGGTGTACTATTCCATGCTGATCACCTGGGTGACGGGGGCCTTCATCAACCTATTTGCCTATCGATTTGGCCGGTGGCGGCGCAAGCTGCCCCAGGCAGAGGAGCACGCACTGTGATGAACAATCAAAACGGTTACCTGTACGAAACCCATTTCCACACGGCCTGGTCCAGCGCCTGCGCCCGCTCCCGGGGGCCGGAATACCTGGAGCGCTACAAGCGCCTGGGCTACAGCGGCATTTTAGTGACCGACCATTTCTGGGGCGGCAACTGCGCCGTCAACCGCCACCTGCCCTGGCACCAGTTTGTGGAGGCCTTCTGCCGGGGATATGAGGAGACCTACACCGCCGGGCAGGAAATGGGCATGGACGTGTTTTTCGGCTGGGAGGAGACCTTTGACGGAGATGATTACCTGGTCTACGGTCTCAGCAAGGAGTGGCTGCTTCAGCACCCGGAGGTGCGCGGCTGGACCCGTACCGAGCAGTTGGAACAGGTACACCGTGCAGGCGGCTGCGTGGTGCAGGCCCACCCCTTCCGCGACCGGGACTATATCCACGCCATCCACCTGGGCCTCAACTGCGTGGACGCGGTGGAGGTGGGTAATGCAGGCAACCTGCCCGAGCATGACCTGCAGGCGCTGCGCTGGGCGGAGAAATACAAGCTGTACATGACGGCGGGGTCCGATATCCACAGCGCCAGCCAGTATACTGACGATGAGCTGATGGGCGTGCGCTTTCCTCAGAAGATGCACACCGTGCAGGATTTTGTGGAAGCCATCCGCAGCCAGAGCGAGCACACCCTGCAGGTACCCCGGGGCCATTTCGATCTGCCCCTGGAGATGCCCCGATTGCAGGTCTATCAGCATGGCAGCAAGAGCCGGCGGATTGATCAGCCGGAGGTGTTGTTCGGCTGAACATCACCGGAGGATAAGGGGTTCAAGGATTCTTATTGGCAAACAAATACGCGGCAGATGCAGGTCTGCCGCGCATTCTGTATACGGGAAACAGGCGATGCTTTGAGTGCCTATTCCGGCAAAATGAAGCCCACGCCCACCACGCCGGGGCCTGCGTGGGTGCCGATCACAGCGCCCAGGTCACCGGCATAGACCGGGGCTTCGCCCAGGTGGGGCTTGAACTGGCGGATGGTCTGCTCCATCAGCGGGCGGGCGACGGCGTTACCGAAGGACACGCCATATTGAAGCTGGGGGTTATCCTTTAGAAAGTATTCCAGCAGCGTTTTGATGACGTTCTTTTCGCCGCGCACCTTGGCCATGGACAGCACCTTGCCCTCCTGCACATAGAGGAGGGGCTTGATGCTCAGCAGCCCGCCCATCAGCGCGGCGCCGCCGGACAGCCGGCCGCCCATCTTGAGATACTTCAGCGTATCCACCACCGCATACAGGCGGATGCGGGGGGCCAGGCGGCGCAGCTCGTCTGCCATCTGCGCTGCGCTCAGCAAGCCCTCATCCCGCATAATGACCGCTTGTTTCAATAGCAGCACGTGACCGAAGGAGGCGCTCATGGAATCCACCACATGGATTTTGTCTGGGGCTACGCGCCTCGCCGCCGTGACGGCGGACTCGTAGGTTGCGCTGAGGCCGGAGGCCAGTGTAATCGCCAGCACATCCTTCCCCGCCTCCACATGGGGGCGGAAGGCATCCTCAAAGTCTACCGGAGGGACCTGGGAGGTGGAGGGCAGTTCCTTGGCCAGGGCCA
>JAAZBR010000131.1 GCA_012513735.1 Clostridiales bacterium
CAGCGCATTCTGTTCAAAGCTGTACAGCCACAGCGCCGCCTGATCGGGCGCTGTGGAAGTGACCAGCAGCAGGTGCTTGCCATCCGGCGACAGAGCGCCGTTCACTACTGGCTGCATCCCCCCGGGCAGGGCCGGGGCCGTGTTGTCCGCACCCCTGTTCAAGTCGTTCTGCAGGCTCAGCCGCCGCAGGCGGCCTTCAGGTGCAGCCCCGGGATCAACGGCCAGAACCATGTCAAAGACATCAACCGTCAGCTCCTCCATGGACAGCAGGTGGAAAAAGGTCATCTGGCGGGGGCCGCCGGGATCCTGGCGGCTCATCAGCAGGCCCCGCCCGGCAGCCATGTCCAGCATGCGAAAGTCGGCAACCGGGTTGTCTCCCTCCCCGGTCACAGCCAGAATAAAGGGATTGCCCGACACCGGCCGGATGGCCAGGCCGCGCTCTCCCTGCTTCTTCACCGAAGCAAAGGTGTGCAGCAGGCCCTGGGGGGTGCTCCACAGCCGGGGGCTGACATCCACCTGCTTCATGGGATAGCTGGCGATCACCTGGGTCTGGCCGCTTAACAGGTCATAGCTGCGCAGTTCGTCGTAACGCTCGCCCTCCGCATCCTCCCCTGCCCCCATCGCTTCGTAATAGAGCACAGGCTGTTCGCCGTCGAAGCCGGCGCGCAATGGGGCTCCCGCCCCCTTGAGGGTCTCCAGATCGCAAAGGCTCACTTTGACGGGCAGCTCCGGCACCAGCGGACGCACGGTACCCGCCGTCAGATCCATCAGCAAAATGTTGGTGCCCAGCCGAAGCTGCAGCAACAGCAACATGGGCGCTGCCACAGCCAGGTACTGCTCATCCTGCGACCACACCAGGCTGTCATCCGGCAGCCGGCGCATCAGTTGCAGATAGACTTTTTCAAAGTACTCCTGTCCCATGGTGTCATCGGGAACAAGCATGCATAGCTGCTGATCCATCCTATCGTACACGGCCGGGATACCGCCGGAAATGAAGAACAGCTTGTTCCCGCTGGGCGAAAGCTGAAAATAGGTTGTGGTGTCGTAGAAGGTGTCGCTGCCCACACTCTGCTCCTTCTCCAGATCCTTCCTGATGGCATCCACGGGCAGCGGTTCCGCGCTGTCACCGAAGCGGGCCACAGCAGCGTTGTAGCGCTCGCTTTCCGCCAGCATCTGGTCGCCCGCAATGCGCAGATCCAGCGCCAGGGGTTCCAGCACGGCAAAGTCCCGGGGCCCCGCCAGCATCTGTTCAGCCGCTTGCGGGGACGGGGCAGCCCCTTCCTCGCTCAGAACGGCGGGTATAGCTCCCAGCATCACCATCACCATGAGCAGGGCCAAAGATCGTCTGTATGCAAACATCTGAAAACACCTCCCAGGCAGAGTATACACGACGGTTTGTAAGAAAGCGCAATTTTACGCGGATTTCATACTAAAGCGTTCATCCGTTGCCCGGCCAGTACCAGCTTTGAAGCTGGTAGCCGGCGTACCCGTCATCCAGCCACACATAGTACCATTGGTCGCCCACCACGCCGATGGCGGCGGTGTTGTACAGCAGATCCTGGTACGTCCGGTGGCTGTACCGGGGGTGCAGGTCGGTGATCCGGGCATACAGCGGCAGGCCGTTGCGCAGGTGTTCGGGCTTGATCCGGATGCTTTGGGGCATCACGCGCCGCACCTTGTTCATGTCGTCGCCAAAGGCCAGGTACTGCTTCATCATCCAGCCCTCCAGGCCGCCGATGCGCACCCTGGCCCACTGCCCGCTGATCTGCAGCACCTTGACCGCGCTGCCGTTGTAGAACTTGCCAAGGGAGGCGGCCTGTCGGTCCTTTGCGGTGCGCAGGTGCAGCCGGTCCGCAGGGTTTGGGTTGTTGACCACCGCCCAGCCGTCCTGATCCAGCAGGGCGGTTGCCTGGGCAAAACTTTGAGGCAGAGAAGCAAAGTCCATGGTGCGGATATCGCCCCAGGGATGGCTGCCGACAGGGTAGCAGGTATCGGGCCGGGCAGTATCCTGCAGCCCGCAGGGCAGCACATGGAAGATGTCCATGGCCTGCACCAGGCGCAGCGCCCACAGCCCCTCGGGCGTGCTGGTGAAAGCCGCGGTATACTCCCCGTTTTCAGGGTACAGTCCCTGCACAAACAGCTGATTCCAGCTATGTACCTCGTCAAAGGCGGCCCCGGGCGGCACGGGGGCGCTGCGGGTGAGGGCATCCGCCACATCGGCTGACAACAGGTACAGACGGTGGCTGCCATCCCCATCCAAAGTCTTCATGCCAATACCCGCCGGGCAGGCCACGCCGCCCATGAATTGACTGTCCCCAGGCAGCAGGTACCGGGCCGCCCA
>JAAZBR010000132.1 GCA_012513735.1 Clostridiales bacterium
CAGCCGCCAGCACGGCAAGAAGCTGGTGAACAACGTCTCCTTCTGCGTGCGGGGCGGGGAAATCGTGTGCGTGGCCGGCATCGACGGCAACGGCCAGAGCGAGCTGACGTATGCCCTTACGGGGCTTATGCATCCGGACGGGGGAAAGATCTTCCTGGGCACGAGGGACATCACCCATGAGTCCATCCGCGGCCGCAATGACCTGGGCATTTCCCATATTCCGGAGGACAGGCACAAGCACGGCCTGGTGCTGGACTTTACGTTGGAGGATAACCTGGTGCTGCAGCGCTACTGGGAACCCGCCTTTCAAAGCGGGGGCCGTATCAAGCACGGCGCCGTGCGTGACTATGCCCTGCGTCTGATCGACCAGTACGATGTGCGCGCCGCCCAGGGGCCCGATACCATCGCCCGCAGCATGTCCGGCGGCAACCAGCAGAAGGCCATTCTGGCCCGGGAACTGGACAAGAAGGCTGATCTGCTGGTAGCGGTACAGCCTACCCGCGGGCTGGATGTAGGGGCCATCGAGTACATCCACCGTCAGCTGGTGGCCCAGCGGGATGCCGGCAAGGCAGTACTGCTGATCTCCCTGGAACTGGAGGAGGTCATGAACGTGTCTGACCGTATTCTGGTGATGTACGAAGGCGAGATCGTGGGCGAGTTCGACCCCCGTGCGGTCTCCGTACAGGAGCTGGGACTGTACATGGCAGGCGCCAAACGCCAGGACACCGTGCATCAGGAGGGAAGCTGACATGCAGAAAAAAGTAGGCCTCTCCCGTGGTTCAGCCAATCTGCTGGCCTCGCTGATCTCCATTTTGGCGGGTCTGCTGTTCGGGTTTATCCTGCTGATGATCTTCAATTTCAGCAAATCCCTGAATGGTTTTGGCAACATTTTGTTTTCGGGCCTAAGATCGCCGGACCGTATGGCCAAGGTGCTCTACACCGCAGCGCCTTTGCTGATGACCGGCCTGTCGGTGGGCTTTGCTTTCAAAACAGGCTTGTTCAACATTGGCGCCACGGGCCAGTACACCGTTGGCGCAGTCTTTGCGCTGGTGGGCGCCATCCTGTGGCAGTTGCCTTGGTACCTGTGCCTGATACTGAGCATGGTGGGAGGCGCCCTGTGGGGTGCCATCCCGGGCCTGTGCAAGGCACTGTTCAATGTCAATGAGGTGATCACATCCATCATGTTCAACTGGATCGGTTTGTTCGCCTCCAACCTTTTCCTTTACAACGCTCCCCGGATGCTGGCCAATGCCTGGGGTGCCATCAACAAGGACAGGACCGCTGCGCTGAAGGCGGCCAACGAATCAGCTATTCTGCCCAAGCTGGGGTTGGACAAGCTCATGGGATCCAACTATATAAACATAGCGATTTTCCTGGCCATCGGGGTGGCCTTTGTGTGCTGGTTCATCCTGCAAAAAACCACCTTTGGCTACGAACTGAAGGCCTGTGGGTACAACCGTCATGCCAGCCGCTATGCAGGTATCGACGACAAACGCAGCATCGTACAGTCTATGATTATTGCCGGCGCCCTATCCGGCCTGGGAGGCGGGCTTTACTACCTGTCAGGCACGGCGCAGTTTACTTTGGGCAAGCACCTGCTGACCATGGGCTTTAACGGCATCCCCATTGCGCTGCTGGCCAGCTCCCATCCCCTGGGCACCATCCTAAGCTCGCTTTTTATCGCCCACATTCAGGTAGGCGGAGAAGCCATGCAGCCGGAGTTTGCCAAGGAGATCATCGACATCATCATCGCGGCTATTATCTACCTGAGCGCCTTCTCGTTGC
>JAAZBR010000133.1 GCA_012513735.1 Clostridiales bacterium
CGGTTGGAACAGCACGTTGATCGATGGCCTGCTCCTCCATTGGCTGAGGTGCCACAGGCGTGGGGGCAGCAGGCCGCTCCACAGGAACAGGTGGTTGTTGCGGGGATACATCTATAACAGCAGGCCGGGGCTGCGCAGCAGGTGATTGTGCGGCAGAAGTTGCAATGCTGTCCGGCATGACCGGCGCCCCATCTTCGTAGCTCTGGTCCGCCACGGGATGCTGAGGAACATGATGATTTGGCGCGTTCATCTCAGCCTGAGGGGTAACCGCAGGCTCTCTCTGCGTGCGGCGTGTATTGCGCGCCACCGGACGGACATGCGGCGCCGGTTCCGAGGGCTCAAAGTAATCCTGCTGCACCGATACAAACCCCTGTTGCTCGGGGCTTTGCTCCATCACAGGCGCCACAGGCTGCTGCCATAGGGGCTGCGGGTACACTGGCTGTGGCTCATAATCAACCGCAGGTTCTACATAATAGGGCTCCACCTGGGGTTGATAGGGCATGGGTTCCTGTGTCTGCATTTCAGAGGGTTGCTGAACCAAGGGTTCCGCGGCAGCCTGTGGTGCGTCCTCCCCCTGTGCAAGTACTGACACATCAGGGCTACGCTGCTGCAAGCGTTTATCCACACTGCGTAGGATGGCGGCAGGGTTGATGCGAAACAGCGCAAACACCAGGGCGATCATAGCCAGCGCCAGGAAAACGATGCCGCCCACCTGACCCAGTAAACGCCATACCGGGAAGGCCAGCAGCATGCCGATCACCCCGCCGCCGGGCAGCGGGCTCAGTTGGTTGCGGTACTTATTCCACGCGTGGCTGAGAAAGGAGCCAAAGCTGTCGGGCTCCGCCAGTTTCAGCATGTTTTTGTTGACATTGGTCAGGTACTCCATCAGGGGGCCAAAGCCCGGGACAGAGGTGATCAGAATCAGAAACGCGCCCAAGCTCATGAACAAAAGAAATGTCAACACAAAGGCCCGAAAGGAGATATAATGCCTGGCCGATACGCACAGCAGCCAGCCAAGCCATAACATCAGGAAGGGTACAGCGGGGTACAGCATCCCGCCCAGGCCCATGGCCATATCCTTCAGCGCCACCACGGTATGGCTGGAGGTTTGCAGCGTGATGCCGATCTGCATGCCAAATCCCAGCGCCAGCGCGATGACGCCTGCCGTAATTGATACGATGCCGCCCCGATCGGTGGAGCGAAGCGTAGGCTTTGATGTTCGGTTGCTGTGTGGCGCCAAGTCCTTCTCCTGTAGGTATTACTGCGGGCTTCTGAGCCAGAGCGCCTGCAAAATTCCGGTATCATTGTAGCAGAATACCAACTCGTGTTCTCCCGTCCCGTAGACATCCAGCATGCCGGGTTGCAACCCGTACAACGAGGCAAGGTCAGCGTCCATCGGCAGCGAGGCAAGGGGCTGTCCATAGAGAGCAGTCGCATCCGCCCGGACGGTAAGCCCGGTGACCAGGCCAAAGACATTGGTCCGCCGGCTGAGGATGCCGATGATCCTGCTGGGTTCTGAGGTAGAAACAATCAGAGCGGTATCGCGAAAGCGCCCTTCCTCGGGCAGGTATTTCTCTCCCCCGGGGAAGGCATCCGCATCCGCCATGGGAGGAAAAGCAGCCAGTACCTGGGCTGTGTCATCATGCAACTTGACTGGGATGCCGGGAAGCTGCCCCTGAGCTGCCAGCGCCAGCAACCCTTTGGCTCCGACCTGATCCAGCTTCGTAGCATGGTTTACAAGGGATGCCAGCGCACTACCCTCCTCCGCTTTCAGCCAGGGTGTCAATTCGCTGTAAAGAAAGCTGACGGAAGCCGGCTGCCCGGACAGAAAGGTCATCTGCTCTGTTGGATAGTAGAAGGTCATCCCGCTTTCGTTCAGATAGTAGTTGTCTGTGGGGACCGGCAGCAGGCCGGATGCGTCCAGATAATCACTCAGCTCCGGCATCACCTGCTGTTCAATCATCAGCTCCATCTGCTCCTGTGCCAGGGCAGGGTCTGTAAACAAGTCCTCCATACCCAGCGCCTTGCCTGTGGCCAGCTCATAGGCCATGGCCGTGACCCGGTGTCCCGGCCGTCCCGGGCCGATGCGTCCTGAGGC
>JAAZBR010000134.1 GCA_012513735.1 Clostridiales bacterium
AGAGGACTTCCACTATTTCTATGAAAGCTCCTACCGCATCATCCCTGGCGAAGTGCCTCAGTATCGCGATAGCGTTTTTAAGGAGCGGGCGATCATTCGTGAACGCATCCGCCTGGCCATGGGTCTGCGGGTACGGCCCACGGATACCTACCAGGGGCTCACCCAAGGTATGGCGGAGTGCGCCACGCCAGACAAGCAACTGGACCGTCCCCTGGTCAATGTCATCCCCTTTGCCTGCGAGGCCTGTCCCACCAACCGCATCATTGTCAGCGACAACTGCCGCAAATGCCTGGCTCATCCCTGTACATCGGTGTGCCCGGTACAGGCAGTAAGCATTGAAAAGCAGGGTGCCCTCATCGACCAGAAGGCTTGCATCAAGTGTGGCCGCTGTATGGAAGCCTGTCCCTATCAGGCTATTCTGCGTACAGGCCGGCCGTGTGCAGAGGCCTGTGGCGCCGATGCCATTGGAAGCGATTCCCTGGGCAGGGCCTCCATTGACCAAAACAAGTGCGTGGCCTGCGGGTTGTGCATCGTAAGCTGTCCCTTTGCCGCCATCGCCGACAAGTCGGAGATCTTCCAGCTAATCACCGCCATTCGCATGGGCCAGACCGTGTATGCCATTCTGGCGCCCAGCTTTGTGGGCCAGTTTGGTCCCCTGGCCACACCGGGCAAGGTGGTGGCGGGCATCAAGGCGCTGGGGATGGCCCGGGTGATGGAAGTGGCCTGGGGTGCCGATGTGGGCGCCCGGCAGGAGGCTGAGGAATATCTGCACCATGTCCCCCAGGACAAGCCTTTCCTGGGTACAAGCTGTTGCCCCTCTTGGTCACAATTCGCCAGGAGCACCACGCCGGACCTGGCCCACTGCATCTCGGACTCCCACACCCCCATGGTGGCCACCGCCATCAAAATCAAGGAGATGAACCCGGAGGCCCGGGTAGTGTTCATCGGCCCCTGCATTGCCAAGAAGCTGGAGGCGCTGGAGGACAGCGTACGCCCCTATGTGGACTATGTCATCACCTTTGAGGAATTGATGGGCATCTTCAATGCCCGGGGCATCGAGCTCAACGACCTACCCGAGGAGGAGCTGGAAGCCACAGCCTCCCGAGATGGCCGGGGCTTTGCCGTGTCAGGCGGCGTTGCCCGTGCGGTGATCGACAGCATCAAAAGCCGTGCGCCGGAGCGCACTGTGCTGCACATGAAGGCCGACAGCCTGCGCGACTGCAGAAGAATGCTGCTGTTGGCCCGCGCCGGCAAAGCAAATGAGCACCTACTGGAGGGCATGGCTTGTCCCGGCGGCTGCGTGGGCGGGCCGGGAACGCTGAACGCCATCCCCCGCTCCACCAAGGCTGCCAACGCTTTTGCAGATGCCTCACCCTATGTGACGGCGGATGACAACCCCACGCGGGATGCGGACGGCGTTGCACCATGACCCCGTCCCCCCTGTCTATGCCCCGGTAACCGGCGCTTTGGGGGCAATGGACCGGAGATTGTGGCCGGAGATTGATTGTGATTGTGCGGCGGCGGCGGAAAAAGCGAAAAAGCTCGTCCGGGGGTTGCAATTGGCCCGGTGTGCTGATATACTACGTTGGCTGTCATTGAGGATGCGCCGTAAGGCCTGTCCATAAATCGCCGACAGGGAGGTGTAATCCGTGGGAAAGTTTTGTGAGGTGTGTGAAAAGGCTGCGATGAGCGGCCATAAGGTCAGCCACTCCAACCGCAAGAGCAACCGCAAGTGGTCCCCCAATGTGCAGAAAGTGCGCGTGATGGTGGGTGCCGCTCCGAGGCGCTTGAACGTGTGCACCCGTTGTCTGCGTAATGGCAACGTGGTTCGTGCGCTGCCCAAAATTTCTGCTGAGGCCTGAAAACAAGCTATACGTCGTCATAGCACACCCCTGTGATGCGGACAGCCGCAGTGCGGGGGTGTTTGCTTAATTTTGTCAATCACCTATTAAGTATGAAGGCAGACAACCTGTGGAATGCGGATTGCCTGTCGGGATGGTAGCATCAATCAACTACCATATAATGTGTTTAACCGAAAGGAAGCGGTGTTTACTACTCCGCAGTTATCTGCCTTTGCGCCGACTGTCGCCCAGAATACGGTCGAAGTCTGCCGGATGTTCCAAAACTTTGCCGCAGCCCACAGCAATACACTGCTGCGGGTTCTCGGCTGTGCGGCAGGGGATTTTCATCATTTCGCTGATGACCTCCTGCAGCCCCTTCATCGCGGCGCCGCCGCCGGTGAGCAAGATGCCCTGATCGAACACGTCGTTGGCTAACTCAGGGGGTACCCGCTCGATCACCGCATGCAGTCCCTCCAGAAACTGGTGCAGCGGTTCCTCCAGGGCTTCGGCAATTTCCTCCCGGGTCACTTCGATCTGCTTGGGCAGGCCGCTGACCAGATTACGCCCGGCGATGGGCAGCGCAACGGAGCTCTCCCCCAGGGGATACACGGTGCCCAGGGCGCACTTGATATCCTCCGCCGTGCGAAAACCAATCAGCAGGTTGTGCTTCAGCCGCACATAGCGGATAATGGCATCGGTAAAGGCGTCGCCCGCAATATCCAGCGTGTTACGGGCCATCATCTCCCCTGAGGCAATGACAGCGATATCTGTGGTGGCGCCGCCGATATCCACCACCATGCGCCCGTTGTACTGGCTGATATCCATGCCCGCACCAATGGCGGCGGCCAGCGGACGTTCAATCAACTGGGTGCGGCGGGCACCAGCCTCAAACATGCCCACGATCAACTGGCGCTTCTCAATCTCGTTGGCGCTAGCAGACAGCGACAGTACCGCCCGGGGACGGGCAAAAATGTGCTTGCCGATCACACGCACAACAAAATGGTTGAGCATGATGTTGAGCATATCAAAATCCTGGATGGTGCCGCGCTGCAACGGACGCACCACCTCGATGTTGTTGGGCTCACGCCCCAGCATCTTGTAGGCCTCCAGGCCAATAGCGATGACATTGCGGGTTTCATGGTCCACCGCCAGCATGGCGGGCTCATTGAACACAACGCCCCTGCGGCGGGCATAGATCAGCACATTGGACGAGCCCAAGTCGATGCCAATGTCTTCAACCGATGCCAATCCGTTCACCCCCCACTGCAGCGCTCCAACCAAAGGATTTGCGCTGATAGTGAATTATATCAGCGCAATAATAACATAAGTTGGTAACAAATACCACTATTATCGTAAAAATTGCTTCATTATGCTGTAGCATCCCCACTTTAGCGCGCTTACAACGCTCCAGACGCAGCCCAAAGGGTGCGATTGCCAAGCACATCAATCAACAAAATGGCCACCGTTCCCCGCAGCAGGGGAACGGACAGTTCGGTTGGCAGGCGGGGGCTTTCCTTCTTGCGGGCACCGGTGGCATAGCTGACAAAAGTGTCTCCGTTGATCAGGCCAGCGTGCCACTGATCCACCGCCTCCAGGCTCAGGACGGGATGGTCACCCAACTGGTCCGCATACCGGTCAAACGCATCCCCCGGCAGTGTATAGGCGTTGAGGGTAACAACATAGAAGCCGATGCCCGGCAGCACCGAGGCATCCAGCATGGCAGGCACCGTAGACAGGGGCGCCACACAGGACAACTGGGTGTCAAACAGACGCTTGCGGCATACGCTGAAGGCGTGCCGGCTGGCATCCACCCCCAGAAAGGGGCGCCCCAGGTTGGCCGCCGAGCGCAGCGTGCTGCCCGAGCCGCAGACCAAGTCAGCCACCAGATCCCCGGCCCGGGTGCTGCACAGAATGATGCGGTCCATCAGGGGAATGGGCTTCTGGGTCGCATAGCCGGTACGCTGGGGGTACTTCTGCTGCATCTGGCTCAGATCCGTCCACACATCGTCGGGGTAGGCGGGCTCATCATCATAGTATACATAGGTCTTACCGCCGGACTTGATGGAACGGTAGGTACGCCCATCCTTGTCTACGTGGCGCTTCAGGTGATTGCTGCGCTGCTCCTTGCGCTGGCAGGGCACCTGGGTAATGTCAAAGAAGTGCTGCTTGCTTTTCGCATAGAAGAAGATGGTGTCGTGCTTGCGGCTGAAGTAGCGCACCGAGCGGCCTCCGGTTTGATAGCTCCAGATGATTTCGTTGCGGAATTGCTCCTCGCCAAAAATGGCATCGCACAACAGCCGGGCATGGGCGCTGATGCGATAGTCCACATGCAGAAACAGGCTGCCTCGCTCATTGAGCAGTTTGTGAGCCCGGTGAAGCAGGGCGGAAAGAAAGGCCAGGTACTGCTCGCGGTCCGCACCGGCAAAATCATTGTAGGCGGGTAGCTGAATAACCCGTTTCCCCTGGCGCCAGCCCATCTCACCCACCCGCATGCGAAAGCTGAAACGCTCCCCGGTAAAAAACGGAGGATCCAGATAGACGCATTGCACACGTCCTGCGTAATCGCTCAGGTCAATGGTCAGGGCATCGCCCTGTATCAGCGTGCCACGCGTCCCATTTGCATCTACCCGTTCCAGATCACAGGTAGTGCGCTGCCAGATCATGCTTACTTCCTCCTATGCGGTGCCACCCAAAGTAGCTTGCCTAGCGATTTTACCATGCCCGTCTTTGCTTGACAAGCAAACGGGGCTGTGGGTATGATGGCGCAAATCAAGCGATGCAGGAGTGCCGCCATGCGTTTTTCCCTGCCCCCGGCCGTGCTCGCGGCCCTGAGCCGCCTGACAGCCTGCAACCACAAAGCCTACGTAGTGGGCGGGTGCGTGCGGGATGATGCCCTGGGCATTGCGCCCAAGGAATATGATCTTTGTACCAGCGCCCGTCCTGAGCAGGTGCATGACTGTTTTGCACAGGAGCGGGTGCTGGATACCGGCCGCCAGCACGGCACAGTAACGCTGCTGATGGATGGCCAGAGCATGGAGATCACCACCCTGCGCAGCGACGGACACTATACGGACGGCAGACACCCGGACAGCGTACGCTTTTCCGACAGCCTGCTGGAGGACT
>JAAZBR010000135.1 GCA_012513735.1 Clostridiales bacterium
CCTCGGGCAGGTTTTTAATCGCGTTAATGAAGGCGGTCAGCTGGGGCCGCCATTCCGCGATCAGCATCTCCAGCTTGCCCATCCGCTCACGGTTCACCGGGTCGGTGAGGTCGGAGGCGGTATAAAGGTGAGCATATTCACCCAACAAACCTTCCTCTACCTGCAGGGCTTCGAATTCCTTGATACGCCCAGCGATCGCGGCTGGATCTTTCAGGGGTGTTTGGTCGCTTGTAAAGGCCTTTACGCGCTTGTCCAGCGCCTTACAGGCCTTCTCGTAAGCGGCTTCGGTTTTATAGAGTGCCTGGAGATTCCAGGTTTCTTCCACAGGGATCTCAGATCGTTTCTTCAGTTGCATGGGACGAACTCCTTTCCTGGCTAATTTTAGCCCCAGGCCCGGCCAAAATGCAAAGATTTGTCATTTAGCGGCCCGCCAATAATAATTCTGCCCTCCCGCAATTGGCTATGGTTCCGCCCAAACTGCCCGGCCTCGTTTTACCCGGCAGTATAATCAAGCTACACTCATCTGACGAAAGAGGAAACATGACAGACCGCCTTGCCTGGATCGACGAAGAACTTAAAAACCTCAAAGAAACTGGCTTCTACAATAGCATCCGCACCCTTGGCTCGCCGCAGGGCAGCCACCTGGTCGTGGATGGCAAGCAGGTGCTCAACTTTTGCTCCAACAACTATCTGGGCCTGGCCAATCACCCCCGCCTGGTCGAAGCCGTCAACGCAGCCACCAAACGCCTGGGCGTTGGTCCCGGCGCGGTGCGCTCCATCGCCGGCACCATGGACCTGCACATCGAGCTCGAGCGGCGCATGGCAGCCTTCAAGGGCGTGGAGTCCAGCGTGGTCCTGCAATCCGGCTTCGTTGCCAATAGCGCTTCGATCCCCGTTTTGGCCGGCAAGGAAGATGCCATCCTCTCCGATGAACTCAACCACGCCTCCATCATCGATGGCTCCCGCCTCTCTGGCGCCAAGATCATTCGCTTCAAACACGCCGACCCCCAAGCCCTGGAAGACGCGATCAAAGCCGCCCAATCCCAATACCGGCGCCTGCTGATGATCACCGATGGCGTCTTCTCGATGGATGGCGATATCGCCCCCCTGGACCAACTGGTCGAGATATGCGAACGCTACGGCGTGATGAGCATGGTCGACGATGCTCACGGCGAAGGCGTGGTGGGCAAGGGCGGGCGCGGAATCGTGGACCACTTTGGCCTGCATGGCCGCCTGGACCTCGAAGTCGGCACCTTCAGCAAGGCCTTTGGCGTGGCAGGCGGTGTGGTGGCCGGCAAAGCCAAAATCAGCGATCTCCTCAAACAGCGTTCGCGCGCCTTCCTCTTCTCTTCAGCAATGACCGTACCCAATGCCGCCGCCAACCTGGCTGCCGTGGACCTGCTGGAGGAATCCACCGCCCTGGTGGACCGCCTCTGGGGTAACGCCCGCTTCTTCCAGGCTGAGATGCGCAAGCTGGGCTTTGATACCGGTGTAACCCAAACCCCCATCACTCCGGTGATGCTGGGCGATGTGCAGCTCGCCCGCGAATTCAGCCGCCAGCTCTACGATGCCGGCGTCTTCGCCATGGCCCTGGGCTTCCCCACGGTACCGCAGGGCAAGGCGCGCATTCGGGTGATGCTCAGCGCGGCCCACAGCCAGCAGGACCTTGAAAACTGCCTGGATGCCTTTGAGCAGGTGGGCAAACGCCTGAACGTGATCTAAGCCGCAGCTTCCATATACCGCATACACAAGAGCGCGGCCAGGCCGCGCTCTTATCTTTCAATAAACAATTCAGGTCCTGCCACTTTAGGGCCCAATCAAGCGTCTCTTCCCTATAGAAAAGCCGCCGGGGATTCTCCGGTAAACTTAATCTGCTGCACCATGAAAACACAGCACTTGGCAACGCCCACCCTCCTCTTGACCCTCCTGGCCGCTGCGGCCTGCAGCTCTGCCGCGCCAGCCCCCACGCCCAGTCCCACCCAGGTGCTGCCCACCGCCATGCTCCACCGTTCGGAGCCTACCGCGGCGCCCACCTCAACACCCCAACCCAGCCCGGAACCACTTCCCACGCCCACATCCATCCCCAGCCCTACGCCCATCCCCCTGCCCGAGTCCCATTACATCCGCAATATCCTTGGCCACAGCCAAAACTGGGCCCTCAGCTGCGAGGCTTCGGCGGCCATGGACTGGTCGGCTTACTTTGGCCATACTGTCTACGAATCCACCTTCCAGGCAGAGCTGCCCTACTCGGATAACCCGGACCTGGGCTACGTGGGCAACCCCGCCACCCGCGGCTGGGGCCAGATCCCGCCCTATGCCTACGGCGTCCATGCCGACCCGGTAGCTGAACTGCTGCGCGCCTACGATGTGCCCGCCCGAAGCGTGC
>JAAZBR010000136.1 GCA_012513735.1 Clostridiales bacterium
CTGCAACTGCTTGTTCATATGGGTTCCCCCCTGCCCGCGGTCAGGGCGAAGTAGATGTCATCCAGCGTGGGCTGCTGGGCCAGCACCTCAAACACATCGGCGCCGGAATCCACAAGCTGCCGCACCAGACCCGGCACCTGCTGCCGGCTATCTACCCTGCCCTCCCACAGCCCGTCCGCCACCCGGGTGAGGAGCAGCGTATCCGGCATCCCGCTGGCCTGGATCCTGAGACGAACGCCCGGCAGCACAGCCTGCTGAAGCTGGGCCAGGGTACCCTCCATCAGCAGGCGGCCTTCGCTGATCAGCCCATAGCGGGTGCAGATCTCCTGGGCATAGCGAAGCTGGTGGGTACACAGGAACACCGTCACCCCCTCCTCCCGGGCCAACTGTTGGATCAGTCGGTTGACATGCAGCCCGCTCTCCGGGTCCAGGCCCGAGGTGGGCTCATCCAGAAACAGCACCCGGGGCCGGTGCATCAGCGCCCGGGCCAGGGACAGCCGCTGGCGCATGCCGGTGGAATAGGTGGACAGCTTCTGCTGACCGGCGCTTTCAAGCTGCAGCTTTTCCAGCAGCTCCCGGGCCCGCTGGCTGCTCTGCCCGGCATCCATGCCAAACACCGCGCCGTAGAACAGCAGGTTTTGCAGCCCCGTCAGGTGGTCGTACATGCGGGCGTGCTCGGTCACCACGCCACAGAGAGCGTGTACTTTTTCGGGCACGATAGCAGGATCCAGTCCCAGCACTAAGCTTTGGCCAGCGGTGGGCGCCAGCACCCCGGTCAACAACTTGACCGCCGTGGTTTTGCCGGCGCCATTGGGCCCGAGAAAACCAAACACCTCCCCCGGGTCCAGCGACAGGCTGATCCCTTTGACGGCTTCCTTGCCGCCCGGATAGGTTTTGCTCAGTTGATCGGTTACAATGGCCGGCATCCTATACCCTCTGGCCGCCGCCTGTGCGGCCTGGTCTGCCCGGCTCGCCGCCCTGCATCCCTAAGCAAATCACCAGGGCGATCATGCGCTTGTACATACCGTTCTCCTCTCAGGGCAGGGCGTGCCGTCCTCCCCTTGGGTTCCTCTGTACACAATAGCGAATGACAGACCGGATGACAACGGGTTTTACACAGATTTCGGCGATTTTTGGATAACATCCCTTCCTTGACAAGGCCGGCGCGAGAAGGCTATTATCCAGGCAAACAAAGGGGAGGATGCCATGAAGCCAATCGCTGTCGTCCAAGGTGTCGTCATGCCCGGCAAGCGCATCGGGCGCACGCTGGGCGTGCCCACCGCCAACCTGCCCTTTCCGGCGGACCGGCCGCAGAATGGCGTCTACGTGGCCCGGGTGCTGCTGCCCGATGACAACAACCGCGCCGAGGAAGCGGTGCTCAGCCAGGGCTATCACCCCACGGTGCCCGAAGGCGCCCCCACGGTGGAGGTGTTTTTGCTCAATCGGCAGGAGAACCTGTATGACCGCCCCATCACCGTGGAATACCTGCACTATATCCGCCCGGAGATCAAATTCGAGTCCCGGGAGGCCATGCGGCAGCAAATGCTGCGGGATATTCAGTTTTCAAGGGACTGGTTTCGGGATCAGGCAACCGGCATTGAGTGACAGCCTGCCAGTGTTTTCCTTTCATCGAAATATATCGTTGTTTGAATAAGGGGCTGCAGCAATGCGTTTTGCTGCAGCCCCTTGCTGCTTATCCTGCCCTGCCGGGCAGACAGCGTGCGCCTGCGATCAGGGGGTATCCGCCCCCGCTGTCCGCTTGTCTATCTGAGGACCCCCCGATAAGGCGCCTACAAGTCCTGTACAACCGCACTTGTGGGCGCATTGATTGGCATAGGGACAGCCGATGCAGCGCTCACCCCGCTTTTTCGTCCGGGCAAGGTACCACAGGATACCTGTCACAATAGCGATCAAAATCAATACAATAACCGCATTTTCCATCATCAAAGACCTCTGCCGCAAACGCTTCAGTTCGTCACACTGTGCAGCGCGTACTCGGTTTTCATTTTCCGGTTGGTTTTGGTGATCAGCGCCACCACCACAGCGGCCATCACAAGAATGGCCAGCAGACCGCCGATTGCAGCCCCTGCATGAAGAGTACCGCCGGTCACCAGGGTACCGATGGTGTACACAAGGTAGGCTACCGTATAGCCGGTGGCAAGCTGCAGACCGATGCCGCCCCAAAGCCATTTGCTGCTCTTCATTTCGGCGTTCATGGCGCCGATGGCCGCAAAGCAGGGAGGCGTGTAGAGGTTAAACATCAGGTAAGCAAGGGCCGCCACCTTGGTGATGGCCATGATGCCCGCAACCTCCATGCCGGCGCCTTCCATCAGGGCAAGCTCCTCCGTATCGATCAGATTATTAAGCCCAACAAAGGTGACGGCAAGCGTGCCGACAACATTTTCCTTGGCGATCAGGCCGGTTACCGCCGCCGCGGCAAGTTGCCAGGACAAAACGCCGACAATAGGAACGAGAACATAGGCAAAGGGCGATGCAATGGAGGCAAGGATCGATTGGTCTGCAGACTCAGCGACCTGCAGGCTCCATGTAAAGGACTGCATCAGTTGTACTGCCAGGTTACAAAGCAGGATGATGGTAGCAGCCTTAACAATGAAAGCCCAGCCGCGAATGCACATGGATTTGAACGCCGCCCAGAGGGAGGGGATCTTGTACTCAGGCAGTTCAAAAATAAAGAAGGATTTTCTTGCCTTGTAACCGGCAATCTTGTTTACAAGAAGTGCCCCCAGGAAGATAAGCAGAATGCCGCTGAGGTACATCAGGGTGCTGACCCAGCCTGCGTCGTCAAAAAACGCGCCTGCAAACAGAGCGATAATGGGAATCTTTGCCCCGCAAGGCATGAAGGGGGCCAGCAAGGCGGTTGTTCTTCTTTCACGCTCATTGCGGATGGTGCGGCTGGCCATAATACCGGGAACAGCACAGCCGATGGATATCACAAA